>CALKXH010000025.1 GCA_938005675.1 uncultured Anaerolineae bacterium | reverse complement strand
GATCGGGTGCGCATGAACACGCTGGCGCTCTCGCTGGTGATGTTCGCGCAAGGCGTGCCGTTCTTCCACGCCGGCGACGATATGCTGCGCTCCAAATCGCTCGACCGCGACTCCTACAACAGCGGCGACTGGTTCAACGCCATCGACTGGACGTTTGAGACGACCAACTGGGGCAAGGGACTGCCCGTCGCCGAGAAAAATCAGGATATGTGGGAGGTGATGCGCCCGCTCTTGGCGAATCCTGACCTGAAGCCGACGCCCGACGCTATGCGCGCCGCGCACGAGCGCTTCAAGGAACTGCTGCAGATTCGGCGCAGCTCGCCGCTCTTCCGCCTGCGCACGGCTGAGGACGTTCAGGCACGGCTGGCTTTCCATAACACGGGCGCGGAGCAAGTGCCGGGCTTGATCGTCATGAGCCTCTCCGATATGGAGGGCGAAGACCTCGATCCGAACCACAGCCTCATTGTCGTGCTGTTCAACAATGCGCCTGAGGCGCGCACCTTCACGGTCGAGGCGCTCAAGGGCATGGCGCTGGAGCTGCATCCGGTGCAGGCGAACGGCGGCGACGATCTGATCAAGACCGCCGCCTTCGATCCCGCCACGGGGACGTTCACGGTGCCGCCCATCAGCGCCGCCGTGTTCGTGGTGCGGCAGTAGGCTGGCTCAATGGCTGCGCGCGGCGCTCAAAATGCGCGCTGCGCGCGCCGACCAAGTGTATTGCGCGCTCTGCGCTTGGGCTGCCGCGCCCAGCCGAGCGCGCAGCGCTTCATCCTCGTACAGACGGATCAGCGCGATGGCGAAAGCGGCTACGTCGTTGGGCGGGGCGAGCAGCGCCGTCTCCTCGTGGCAGACCACTTCAGCGATGGCGGGCAGGTCGCTGGCGAGGATGGCTCTGCCCGCCCGCATGTACTCGAAGAGCTTGAGCGGCGAGGCGTGGTAGGCAAAATGCTCAGTGAAAGGCAGCGGCAACGCACAGACGTCGAAGGCGGCGAGGTAACGCGGCACTTCATCAGGCGGGACTTGCCCCGCGTAGAAGAAGCGCGCCTCTGGCAAGCCCTGAGCGCGCCAATGCGCGCGCAGCTGCGCTGCCATCTCGTCCGGCCCGCCGACTAAGCATAGGCTGATCGGGCGATCACTGGCTGCAATCGCCTCGATCAACGTATCCACGCCCTTAGACATGCTCAGCGTGTGCAGCCTGCCCACGTAGCCGACGATGAACGCCTCGGCGGGCAGGTTTAGGGCGCGCCGCGCCGAGTCGCGGTTGGGCAGGGCGGCAAAGCGCTGATCGCGGAAGCCGTCATGTTCAACGATCAGGCGCTGCGCGCCCCGCTCGCGCAGCCGCGCCGCCAAATGCCCCGTGATCGCCACCACCAAGCCGACTCGCCGCACGCAGACGCTCTGCAGCCAGCTGCTCAAGCGCGACTGAGCCAGCGCGTGCGCCTCGTAGACCAACTTTCGGCGCGGCTTGATCAGGCTGAGCGCCACCAGCGTCAACACATCGCGGCTGTAGTAGATGTCAGCGCGCCTGAAGAGCATCAGCATGAACAGGGCGAGCGTGTAGGTGAGCGCCTGCACGGCGAAGAACAACCGCTCAGCTCGACCGAGCAGCAGCAAGTCCAAGCACGGCACGTAGCGCACGGCGAAGCTGGGCGGCACGCCGTAATGGGCGTAGATATCCCGCACAGCGCGCATCTCAGGCACGTTGAAGCGTCGCGCCGCGTAGAGCGTCACCTTGGCGCCATTCTCGGCGAAGGCGGCGCAATTTTGAGCGATCTGCAAGCCGTGCGCCTTCTCGGTCGGCATTCGGATGTTGGCGAGATAGAAGAGTTTCACTGTGAGAGAGCCTCAAAGAGCGCGATCAGCCGATCTGCTAAGTTCTCCAGGCTGTGCGCGGCGCGAGTCCGCTCCCGCAGCACCATGCCGAGCGCGCCCCGCTCAGCCGAGTCAGCCCGCAAGAGCGCCTCTAGACGGCGCGCCAAGCCCTCTACGTCGTCGGGCGCGCTGATGCGCAAGCGCTCCGCCTGATCGCCCAGCAGCCCGTCAAAAGCCGCATTACTGACCAGCGTCGGGACGCCGCACAACATCGACTCAAGCGCCGCTTTGTCAAACAAGCCCTGCGGACTCAAATTGACGGCGAGGGTCGCCCGCCGATACCAGCGCAGCACCTCCGACTGCGGCAAGGCGCCCGTGAAATGGACGCGCTCGGCGATGCCCAACTCGGCGGCGAGCTGAGCGAGGCGTTGCGCATAAGCGGCGTCGTGACCCTCAGGCACCCCGCCGATCAATGCGATCTGATGCGGCGCGCTCAGCCGCGCTGAGGCGCGCAGGAGCGTCTCTTGATGCTTGATCGGGGTCAAGCGCGCCACTTGCACGATCAGCGGCGGCTCATCGCGCGGCAGACTCGCATCGGGCGCGAAGCGCGTCGCATCAATGCCGTGACCAAGCGCGTGAACTTTCGGGCTGCGCAGCGGAAAACTGCTCAGATCAGCCGTCGCCACAGCCCGCGAGAGGGCTAAAGCGGCGCGCAGCTCAGCGCCGACGTGCCGATGGGTGTACCACAACACAATCGGCACGCCGCGCAAATGCGCCAGCGGCGCCGCCAACCATGCGTAGCGCGGCACCATGTGGCAGAACAGCACCTCTACCTGCGGCAAAGTGCGCTGCAAAATCGCCCAGTAGCGCAGCGCCATGCGCAACTTGCCGCTCCCCTTGCCCATGTGATCGGCGCGCACGTTGTGCGGCAAGGCGCAGCGCGCCGCCGAGAGCGTGATCAGGTGCAGCGCCTCCAGCCGACGCGCTAACGCCTCGATCCATGTCACCGTGAAGCCCAGCAACGGATCGGCGGGATCGGCTTGCTGGGTGACCATGCCTATTCGCACGGCGGCGACCCTTGTGCGACGCGCCGCCACATGCCGATCCAGCGCGCGGTCAGATCGTCGGGCGCGAAATGGTTCATGACGTACTCGTGAGCGCGCGCCGCCATCTGGCGCGCCCGAACGGGATGCCGCAAGACGTTCAGGATCGACTCCGCCAGCTTGTCAGGGTCGCCGATGGGCGTGAGGTAGCCCGTGATGCCGTGCACGATGATGTCGGAGGCGCCCTCGTTCGCCGTGCTGACCAGCGGCACGCCCGCCGCCGCCGCCTCCAGCAGCACGCGCCCCAGTCCCTCGTAGTTGCTGGAGAGCGCGTAGACGCTGGCGAGCCGATAGAGGGCGGGCAAATCGGCGTATTTCACGGCGCCCGTGAAGCGCGTCACCTCGCCCAGACCGTAGGCTGCCGCTTGCCCGACGATGTTCGTGCCGCTCACATCGCCGCCGATGACCAAGCGCGCCTGCGGCATGGCGCTATGCACGCGCTTGAACGCCTGTAAGAGCATCGGCAAGTTCTTGAAAGGCACAGGTCGCCCGACCCATAAGACGACGGGCGTGCCTTCGGGCAAATCGAGCTGCTGCCGCCACGCCGCCACCTGCTCAGGATCGGGCGGGGCGGCGAAAGGCTGAATGTAGGTGACAATCGGGATGACGCACACGCGGCTCGGCTTGACGCCTAGCCGAAGGCAGGCGAGGCGCTCGCGCTTGTTCAGCACGCGCACGGCATCGGCGCGCGGCAAGGTGAGGCGCGCCAGCAAGCCCAGCAAGCGGTTGCGCGGGCGCTCGCGCAGAAAGTACGGGCTGCTGACAAAGCACGAGAAATCCTGCACGATCAGCGGACGGCGCGTCTTGGCGCGCAGGCGCAAGCCGATCAGCGCGGTCAGGAACGGGTCTTGGGCGGTGATCAGGTCGATAGGCTGCTCGGCGTGGCGCGCCATACCTAAACGGACGCCCGTCGGGATGTAATCGGCGTAGCCACGCGACTCGGTCGGCTGCACCAGCAAGCGCTCAGAGCGGTAGGGCGTCAGCGGGCGCTCAGGCTGCTTGCGATTGCACAAAATCACGCTGATCTGCCCATCAGCGCGGGCGGCGTAGTCCTCATGGCGCGCCAAAGTATTATCGATGCTGCCAGTCAGCAGCGTGGTATCCGTGCCGATCATCAAGACGTGCATCAGATTTCCTATGTCCGTGCGTAGCCCGCGCTCAGCGCGCCAATCAGTTGGTGGAAGAAACACTGGTTCTTTCTCGCAGCGCGCGCAGGGCGAGGTCAGTTTGATCGAGCATAGTTTGCCACGCAAAACGCTCTGCGCCAACAGCGCTCTGAGCCGCCAGCTGATCGCGCACGCCCGCGCTGAAGGCGTGCTGCAGCGCAGCGCGCAGCGCCTCTAGATCAGGGTGCGGCACCAGCAGACCGTTGACGCCGTGTTGCACCACCTCCGGATTGCCGCCGCGCGCGCTGGCGATTACAGGCGTGCCGACCTGCAACGCCTCTAGGAGCGTGTGTGAGAGCCCCTCCGTGCTGGAGTAGAGCGCTACATAGTCAGCGGCGCGCATCAGCAGCGGGATTTGATTGTGCGGCACTTTGCCCAAAAAGCGCACGCGCGCCGCCACGCCGTACGAGTCGGCGAGGGCGCGCAAGTGCGGCAAGAAATCGCCATCGCCCGCCACGATCAGCTGCACGTCGGGCAGAGCATCGAGCGCTTGGATCAGGTACTGCACGCCTTTGAGCGCGATCAGCCGCCCGACCGTGAGCAGATAGCGTCCCTCAGGTTGCCAGCCGAGCGCGGCGCGCGCCTCTGCCTGCGAGAGGCTCGGCGCGTGGCGAGTCGGCTCAAGGGCGTTGTAGATGACCTGAATGCGCTCAGGCGGCACGCCCCAGCCGCTCACCAGACGGCGCAAATGCTGGCTCGGCACGATGATCGCGTCGGCTTGGCGGGCTTCGCGGGCGCGCCGCGCCTTGAACCACGCCACGTGAGGCAAATCACGGCGCCTCTGGAAAGCTTCGAGGTCGGTCTCAGGCGCGATCCAGCGCCGATGGAGGGCGCGCTCCCAGGCGTAATCGCCCACGATTTTCAGGGCGAGCGGCTTGCGGACTTTGGGGCGCGGCAAGCCGAGCGTATTGACGTAGATCAGGTCAGTTTGAGCGGCGAGCTGCGCGTAACGGCGCGCATAAGCGCTCCAGCGGCGCAACGCGCTCTGTTTGAACGAGATGCGCTCCACAGGATAGCCGTAGCCCTCGCTCGGCGCGTCGCCGTAGGTCAGGACGTGAAAAGCGTAGCCGCGCGCTTGCAGCGCGGGCAACAGGGCATGTAAATAGGTCGCCGGTCCGCCGGAGTCGGGATGGAAGATGCCAGTGGCGATCAGGACGCGCATAGCTGTCATTATAGCACAGCGGCGCGTCTAGCTCTGCATAGCTTGTTGCGGCGCGGGAATCAGATAGGCACAGCTCTCGTCCGCTTCGGAGATTCTGCCCAAGACGCGCGGCACGCTGCCCAGCAAGCCGCTGATCAAGCGCATATCCATCGTACATAGCTCGTTGCGCTCAGCCGCTAGGTGATGGTAAGGGCAATTGTGGGTGCGCAAGATGTAGCCTTCGGGCGTGATCTCCCAGCTGGCTTGGTAGCCGTGCGCGTTCAGATAGTTCACCACGTAATCGAGGCGCGCCGCCATCGGGACGTTGCAGAGCGCCTCGTCGGACAAGCCCGCCTCCGCCACCATTTGATCAGCGACGCCCTCCAGAATCACGTTGATCTGTGAGGCATCTAAGCGCTCCCTGAGCTGCTGGAATAAGTGTTGCATCAGATGGTGGTAGTTGTTCGGGAATTGCGTGCGCCCCTTTTCAGTCAGCGTGTAGACGTATTGGGGGCGACCGGGCGCGCCGCTGCGACGGATTTTCGGCTCGCTCACCAGCTCTTCGCTGCGCAGGATATCGAGGTGATGGCGCACCGTGACGCCCGTGATCTTGTGCCGAATGCGCGTATGCAGCCCCTTGACCAGCTCGTCAACGGTTGCTTCGCCGCGCTCGCGCAGGATTTCAAGGATATACTGGCGCGTCTGCTGCATAAGCCAATCCTCAAACTCCGCCTCTCATCAGTTTGATCATATCATTTTTTGAGAAATTTTTCTAGTGGTATACTCTCTGCAAGGTGTGACTGAGGCGGGCTTACCTTGATCGACACCTCGCTGCTATTGGGTTGAATGGCAATCGCACTGAGCGCAAACAAAGGGCGTGACGTGGCACACGAACGCATCCTCGTTGTAGATGATGGGCGCGAAAACCGCGAGTTTATTATCAAATACGTTTTGCAGCCGAACGAATATCGGGCGCAAGAGGCGCGCGACGGCATCGAATGCCTTGAAATTGTACGCCGCGACCCGCCCGATCTGATCCTGCTCGACCTGCAAATGCCGCGCTTAGATGGCATGGGCGTGCTGGAGGTGCTCCACCGCGAACGCTTAGAGATTCCCGTCATCCTGATGACCTTTCACGGCTCGGAGGATATCGCGGTTGAAGTCTTCCGCATGGGCGTGCGCGATTACCTCAAAAAGCCCTACACGGCTGAGGAGATGCTCAACGCCATCGAGCGCAGCCTCGCCGAGGTGCGCCTGCGCCGCGAAAAAGAGGCGCTCACCACCCGCCTGATGAACGCCAACCGCGAGCTGCACATCCGCATCAAGGAGCTGAACACGCTCTACAGCATCGGCAAAAGCGTGACAGCCCTGCTGGACTTGCAACAGCTGCTCGTGCGCATCGTCGATGCCGCCATCAGCCTGACCAACGCCGAGCAAGCCCGCTTGCTGCTGGTCGAGAACAACGCCCTCACCCTGCGCGCCCTGAAGCTGCGCGGCGATTCGAGCGCCCGAAGCACCACCGAAGTCGTGCAAGACCGTCTGGCAGAGCGCGCTGTCAGCACGGCGCGCCCGCTAGTCTTGAACGCCCAGCAGCTCGAGCCGCTGCGCCAAATGAACCCCGCCGCACCCTATGCCGCGCTCTACGTGCCGTTGCTGATCGGCAATGCCGTGATCGGCGTGCTGAACGTGGAAAATTTGACGCAAGGCGCCCGCCAATTCACCGATAACGACGCCGCCTTGCTCTCCGCCTTGGGCGATTACGCCGCCATCGCCCTTGAAAATGCGCGCAACTATCACGCCCTCGAAACGCTCAAGGCGCACAAAGCCCCGTCGGTCGCTATGCCTAACGCCATTGGGCGCGTCGCTCAGCCGCCAGAGCTGAACAGCGCCGCCCGCCGCGAGATCAGCGTCCTCGTCGCCGATTTGCGCGGCTTCAGCGCCTACGCGGAGCAGCAAACGCCCGAACAGGCGCTGCGCGTACTGAACGCCTATTTATCGCTCGCCGCCCAAGTCCTCAGCCAGCACGCCGCCACCTTTGACAAGGCAAGCGGCGATACGCTGGTGGCATTCTTCAACGCGCCGCAGCAGCAGCCCGATCATCTGTTGCGCGCCGTGCAGGCGGCGCTTGCCCTGCAAGCTGCCACGGGGCAGTTCAACGCGCAGCACGGGATGGAGGGACTGGCATTCGCCATTGGCGTGGCGCGCGGCGAGGCGATTGTCGGCGGCGTGGGCGCGCCCCCTAACGTGACCTACGCTGCCGTCGGCGAGCCGATCAACATCGCCTACCGCCTTCAGGAGAGCGCGCGGGCGGGGCAAACGCTCATCGAGGAGAGCGCCCTGCAGCAGTTGGGCAATCGAGTCCTCTCTCGCAAGCTGGGCGAGGTGCAGATGCGCGGGCGGCGCGCCTCTGTGGTCGTCTACGAGGTGCAACAGCTGCTATGAGCGAGCCGTTGCTCA
Organism: uncultured Anaerolineae bacterium; assembly: GCA_938005675.1. Lineage (GTDB taxonomy): Bacteria > Chloroflexota > Anaerolineae > Aggregatilineales > UBA2796 > CP2-2F. The sequence goes on along the minus strand of CALKXH010000025.1, from coordinate 64,160 downwards.
TCTGTGGCTTGGATGAGGCAGGGCGCGGCGCGTTGGCGGGCGCGCTAGTGGCGGCGATGGTCGCTTTCCCGCCCAACTTCCGCCTGACCGAGAAATTTCCCGATCTGCCCTTCCGCGACTCCAAGAAAATGACCGCCAAGCAGCGCGCCGAAGCCGTCCGCTACATTTACGAGTGGGCGGCGCTGGTTGAAATAGACATCGTCGAGGTGGCTGACATCAACGCGCACGGCATCGCCTGGGCGAACCGCAGCCTCTTCGAGGCGCTCATCTGGCGACCCTTCGAGGCAGCCCAATACATCGTCGACGGCAACCTCAAGCTGGGCAACTTGGGCAGGAAGGCGCCGCGCGTGCGCTGCATCGTGCGCGCCGATGAGCAGTTCGAGGCGGTTGCCGCCGCCTCCATCGTGGCGAAGGTCAGGCGGGATCGGCTGATGGCGGAGCTGCACGCGCAATATCCGCACTACGGCTGGGATCGCAATCGCGGCTACGGCACGCCTGAACATCTAGCGGCGCTGCGCAAGTATGGCGTCACGCCCCAACACCGTCGCCAATTCGTGGCGACGGCGCTGCGCAATCCGCCACGTCTGCCCGGCTTGTAGCCGCCCTAGCCCTCAGCCGCCCGCGAATCGGTTTGGCGGGCGAGCCGACCCTCGATACGCCGCGCGTACCACCACGCCGCCCCGATCCACAAGGCAGTCAGGGCGATTTGCGCGCCCAAGCGCCCCTGATCGTAGTCGCTTTGCGCTAAAAACGCGACGCCCAAGCGCGAGAGCGCGTAGGCTGCCATCAGCGGAGCGAACAGGCGCACGACGCGCCGTCTTTTCAGCAGCCAGCCGAGGCTGAGACCCGCGAAGATGGCGCACCATGCCATCGGCACGCCCAGCAAGACCACCAACGGGAGGCCCAGAGGTAACTCGCGCAAGGTGGGCAGCGCGGCGAGGACGTTCAGCGCGCCCAGTCCGTTGAACAGGCTCAGCGCGCCCAGCGCCAAGCCGATCCACAGCGGCACGGCTAGAGCTGCTCGCCGCTGAAATAGCCGCTCAGCCAGAAGAACATCTCTAGGGCGTTGCGCGGCTGCGTGCGTCCTTTGATCAGTTGGCGGCGGCGGTTGGCATCCTGCAGGGCGCGCTCGTTCACCTTCTCGCCCAGCTTGAGGATGGCGGTGGCGGCGTGTTGCAAGCTCGGCGCGAGGGTCGGCTGCAGCTCGCGTTGGCGCGGCGGCGGTATAGATGCCCACAGATCGTCCACCTCGCTGCACAACGCCCGCAAGTCCGACTCAGTCGCCCCGTCTTCAGGTAGAGCAGCCAGCAAGCCTTGTAGCAATGCCACCACCAAGCCCGACTCGCGCAGCAGCATGTTCAGCGAGCGCGTGCCGAACAGGTAGTTCGCCGCCTCCCGCTGCAGACGCAGCACGTAGGTGCGCCCCTCGCCCAGCCGAACGCCCAGCCACTGCAACATCTCGATGCCGCTCTGCGGCACGACCTCAGAGCGCGCCAACGCCGCTTGGCGCGCTTCCAGCTCTTGGCGGCTGCGCTTGCCAAAGCGCTTGTGATGGCGCTGATGCAGCTTGAAGAGCGCCTCGCTGATCAAGATGGCGTTCTCGCTGAGCCGCCGCCGCTCCGCCTCTGAGAGCCCGCCGCTCATCACCTCGATGTTGCGCCGCAACTTGGCGATATCGGGCGGTTGACGTTCGTTCTCGTAGTAAACGGCGATATCGGTCAGGAAGAGCGAAGCGACCTGCGCCTGTTCAGCGAATTCGCCGAAATCGACGCCGCCCGTCACCAAGCGCACGCGGTAGGTCGCCTCTAGCGCTTTGTAGACGGACTCGCCCTGCCGAAAGCCGACCAGTTGCGGCACTTTGACGGCTTGTTCCGCCGCAGCGCGCCGAATGTAATCGCGCAAAATCTCCAAGCCCGCCGCCCGCACCTCCTCCGACCAGTCCAAGAGGTTGTAGGCTTGGCTGACCAGCTCCGCCGCCTGCTGCTCTTGCTCAGCGAAGGTTAGGGCGTAGCTGGCGAGGGCGCTCAGGGCGCGCAACGCCTCGACCGAATCTTTGCGTTGAGCGGCACTCTTCAGCAGGCGCATCGGCGCGCCCACCCCGATGACTGCGATCAGGCGCGGATCGGCGTAGAAGAGCGCCGAGAGCCGCTCCATGACGGGCTGCAGAGCGGCATCCCAATGCCGCCCCTCTAAAGCGCCCAAATCGGCGCGGGCGCGCAAGAGGGGCTTCAAGGAGCTATTGTGCAGCACATTCAGGGCGTTCAGCAGCTCAGGGATGCCCAGCGGCGCGTCGCGGAAGGTGATGTGCAGCAGCTCGGCGGCTTGCGCTTGGCGCGCGCCTTGATAGATCATGTCGATGCAGAGCGTGATCTGCTCCAGCGCCTCGTGGTAGCGCCCGCGCAGGAGGTTGAGCGTGATCAGGCTGCTGTGCGCCTCGAGGCTCATGGCGCGCAGCGTGTTCAGCGCGCCCAGATCGTCCACCACATTCTGGATGACCTGATCGAAGCGCGCGGCGAGTGGCGAGCTTGCCAACTTGACCAAGCTGAAGAGCGCGTCGGTATCGATCAGGTCACTGCGTTGCACGCTGAGCGCCCAATCGGTCAGCCGCCCGATCAGCATCGGCTGGTGCGCCTCTCCGAAGGCTTCGGTGGCGCGCGCCAACAAGCGCGGCGGCGCATCTTTGGGCGCATCGGCGCGCAGGTAAGGCAGCAGCTCGCGCAGATTGGGCGGCAGCTGTGCTTGGAAGGCGCTCTCTGCCACGAGGCGCTGCAAATTGCCCAATGAGAGGTGGTGAACTCCCAATAAGAAGACGGCGCGCGCAATCTCGGGATTTTCGGTGGCGCGGCGGCGCGCGATGGCGATCAGTTGCGCGGCGACCTGCTCCATTGGCACTTTGTCGCTCGTCTGCAGGAACTGCTCTAGGAAAGCGGCGAATTCTTGCGGCGGCGCGTTCAGCAGCTGATTGGCGCGCGCCCCGGCTGCCATCGCCAAGAGCGGGCGCCAACGGCTCAAGTCGGCGCCGGCGGGCGCCTCTGCCAGCCAGCGCGAGACCAAATGGTAGACGTCCATGGCGCGCTCGCCGCTGGCAGCCGCCCAAAGCTGCTCGTAGACGGTCTCGGCGATCTCTTTGCTCTGAGCCGCCAACGCAGGGATCATCTCGGTGTGGCTGTAATCGCCCAGCGCCAGCGAGAAAGCCAGCAGGTGGCTGCAATAAGCGACGCGCAGCTCGTCGGAGAGGGTTGGGTCTTCGCGCAGGACGGCGGCGACCATAGCGCGGTCGGCGGGCTGGCGCTGCAAGACCAACTCATCCAGCGCAGCGCGCTTGGATGCCCACGCTAAGGCGCTCGCCATCGTCTCGCGGCGCATGGCGCGCCAGGTGGCAGTGCGCGCCAACTTTTGAGTCTGCTCAATCACGAGCGAGACGTCCAATTGCAGCTGGGCGCGGATGAATTTGGTGTAGGCGTCCTCAGGCGGGTTGCCCGTGAGGGTCTGGGTGCGCCAATCGAAGAGGGCGTGCTGAGCAGGGGCGGCGGAGAGGTTCGGGCTGAACTTGATCTGGGCGTGCAGCTGGAGCGGATCGGGGGCGTGCGTAGCAAATGTGACTGCCGCGCGCACCGGCGCGGGCAGCAGACACAACAAGCCTTGAATGAAGGTCAGCCTATCGCGCAGGGAGGCGGGCGCGCCCGTCACCACGATGCCCAAGCCCTGCACCATGCTCGCCAGCAAGCCGCTGAGCGTGCGGATGTTATTACGGCAGTAGCCCAAGAGCGCCAAGATCGCATCGCTTTGCTGTTCGGGGCTGGGCTGATGCGGATTGGCGATCATCAAAGGCTGTAGCGGCTCGTTAGGGGGCGGCAATGGCTCGCGGGCGAACGCCTCCAAGGGCTGCAAATTGCCGCCTAGAGCTCGCAGCACGTTGGAAGGGACGATCAGATACTGGACAATCGTATCGCCGTTCTTGGTCGGCAGCGCTTTCGCCGCCACGTAGTCGACGGTCTCGCCGCGCAGCAAGCCGAGCGTGATGGGCGGCGGCGCGAGCGGCGTGAGGGGGCGCTGGGCGCTGAGCGTGGCGATGCGGCGCGCCTCGATGACATGCTCTGGGCGAATGCCCGCCGTGCGCGCGACCAAATGTCCGGAGACGGGGCGCGCTGAGGCTTGCGCGGGCATGACGAGGCTGAAGCGCTCTAGCTGAAAAACTTGAGGACGGTCGCTCATTCACAACTGCGCTTTCTCAAGGGCTTTACATTTTTCAGGCATCCGCGCTGATCTTATCATCAAGCGCGCAGCGCAACAAGCCTCTCGAGGGGCAAGCTCACTGTCCGCCGCTCAAGCCGGGCGTGGGCAAGACCTCGTAAGGATCAGCCCAGTAGCGCGGGAAGGGCGCGTAGGGCAGCCCGTAGTATGCCTCGATGATCCGTCGGGCGATGGGCGCGCCCGTCTCGGAGCCTTCGCGCGAGTACAGCACCAGCACGGCGATGGCGATATCCGGCGGCTGATTGGGCAAGCCGGCGTACGCCACGAACCAGCCGTGCGGATAGGGCGTCCCGCTTTGGACGGTGCCGGTCTTGCCGCAGACCTTGACCCGCGCGTGATCCCAGCCCGTGAAGACCCAATTCGCCGTGCCGAGCTTGGCATCGGTGATCACCTCGCACATGCCCAGCTGCACGCCCGCGATCACTTCGGGCTTGATGCCGAGCGGCTCAGGCGTCCGCTCAGGCGCGACGTAGGTGGGCGGCTGGGCGGGATAGCCGACTTTTTTCACTAGCGTCAGGTTTGGCAGCACCTCGCCGTTGGCAATGGCAGCCGTCATGCGCGCCGCCTGCAGCACGGTCACCTTGACGCTGCCCTGCCCGATGACGATGTTCAAGCTATCGCCGACGCCCCACGTGCGCCCCTCGTTGGCGCGCGTCCAGTCGGGATCGGGGATCACGCCCGCCAAGTCAACCAGCGAGTCGATGCCCGTCGGCACGCCCAAGCCCAGCTTGTTGCTGTAGCGCTTGATCAAGGACGGATCGATGCCGTTCAGCTTCTCGCCGACCAGCCAGAAGTAAATGTCGCAGGAAGAGGTCAGCGCTTGATGCAAGTTGATCTCGCCGTGATAGTTGGGATCGCGGTTCGGCTCAAGGTAAATCCAGTCGGTCAGGATGCGCCCGTCATCGGGACTCTTGAGCGTGCCTTTGCAGACGCGCGTCTCGTTCATACGGAAGGCGCCTGAGTCGGCGGCGGCGGCGGTCGAGACGATCTTCATGACCGAGCCGAGCGCGTACAGCTCCTCTGTGGCGTGATTGACCACGGCGCGCTGAGCGAAGTAGCGCCCGATCACGTCGGCGGCGTCCCACGTCGTGCCGATGCGCCATGCATCCGAGTGAGGCGAGGGGAAACTCGCCATCGCCAGCACGTCGCCCGTCTTCACATCCAGCACGACCGCTGCGGCGCCCGTCACGAGGCGCGCTTGCGCCGCGCCATTGCGCAGCGGCGCCCAATTCGCCTCGTTATAGGCGGCGGCGATGGCTTGCTCGGTCTTGAGTTGCAGCTCGCGGTCAAGGCTCAGGTAGACGTCCTGCCCGCGCGCCGCCTCTTTGCGATGGATCGTGCGCACGGTCACGCCATCGGTCGTGCGGATGAGCAGCTCGGCGCCGCTCTCGCCGCTGAGCTGCTCCTGCCAAGCGCGCTCCACGCCAAACTGCCCGACCAGCGATCCCGGCGCCAAGTTGGGGAAGTTGGCTTGCTGATCGGCTTGAAGGGGCGTCACAAAGCCCACAGTTTGCGCGGCGAGGTTGCCGCCGTAGTAGAAGCGCGTGGTCTGCGGCACGTATTGCAAAAAGCAGACCTGATCCAAGCGCGGGCGCAACGCCTCGTAGTCGCTTCGGAAGAGCGTGCCGACCGTGAAACCGAAATCCCGCCCGCTGAAGGGACGATACTGCTCGAAGTCGCCGATGTAGAGGCGGAAAGTCTCGGCGAGGGCGCGGAAGCAATCGTCCGGATTGCCCGTCGGGTAGCGGCGAGTGAGCAGGCGCACGGCGTAATTCGGCACGTCGTCTTGGGCGATGATCTTGCCGTTGCGGTCGTAGATGCTGCCGCGCAGGGGCGGAGTGCGCTCTAGGATCAACTGCGCGCCGCCCGCCAGCCCTTCGAAGATGTCCATCGTGCTCCACGCCACGCGCCAGCCGCGATCAGTCAGCAGAAGGCGCATGGTGCGCTCCGCGTCGGTGAACTCGCCCAGAAAGCGCGAGTTGAAGGTCATGTCGTAGCGGATGATGGCGGTGTTGCCTTGCCGTTGCGTTTGATCGTCCCGAATGCGGAAGCGCTTGGCGTTCTCGCCGAACAGGTTGAGGGTCTGCTCGGCTTGTTGGTAGGCGGCGCTGAACGCCTCGCGGCTGATCACCAGCGAGCGCGGCGAGAGCAAGCCGTACATCGTGTTGAAATCGTTTTTCGTCCACGCATCGAGGAAGGTGCGGGCAGTGTTGACGGCATCGCCGAGCGTAGGCGGCACGGTTGGCGCGTCGGGCGCGGCGAGATCGGCGGCGGAGCAGGCGGCGATCAGCAGGAGCGCTACGGCGCTCTGCAAACGGCGGGCGAGTTTTCTCATCAGCGCACTCTCATGGGGCTATCGGGCGGGATCGGCGCTAGGGCGCCGTGCGAGCGTCGGGGCGACGCCTCGGCTTGTCTTCAGGCGGCGCGACCTCGCTCTCAGCCAGCAGATCGAGGATGTGCTGACCGAGAATCAAGACGCGGCGCATCCCTTGCGGCTGGCTGACGCGCAGACGTCCTGCCGCGATCAAGCGCTTGACCGTGCTCAAGCTGACGTTCAAAATCTCGGCGACTTCCTCGCGCGAGTAGACGCGATTCGGCTCGATGACGGGGCGTTGCGTGTGATGAACCATAGGCGGGCTCACAAGCGCTCACGGCGCATGATCACGCTCTGCACGATGCCGATTCCTACGAGCAAAGTTAGCAAAGAAGAGCCGCCCGAACTAATAAAGGGCAGCGTCAAACCGGTCACGGGCAGCACATTCAGGTTCATGCCGATTGAGACGACCGTCTGGAAGAAGATGATGGCGGCGACGCCGTAACAGATCAGCGAGCCGAGCGCATCGCGGGCTAGTGCTGCCGCGCGCATAATCCGCCACAGCACCACGCCCATCAAGCCGAAGACCAGCGAAGCGCCCACAAAACCGAGTTCCTCGGCGATCACGCTGAAGATGAAGTCTGTATGGCGCACGCGCAAAAAGCGCAAGCGCGATTGCGTGCCGCTGGCGTAGCCCTTGCCCAGCAGCCCGCCCGAACCGATGCTGATGCGCGCCTGAAAGATGTTGTAGCAGTCTGAGTCGCGCGTATCCTCACAAGTGATGAAGTTGATGATGCGCGCCCGCTGATAAGGCTGCATAGCCGTCCACAGGAGGGGCAAGCCCAGCAGCGCCACAAGGCTGAAGAGCGCAATGTGCTTCAGACGCAAGCCCGCCGCCCAGATCATCACCAGCCAGATGAACAAGATCAGGATGGTGATGCCCAAGCTCGGCTGCAGGAAGATGAAGCCCGCCGGCAACCCAACGTAGCCCAGCGAGATGATGACTGTACGCAGCCTATCCATCTTGGGATACTGCTTTTGGAGGTGCTGAGCCAGCACGATCACGATCAGCACTTTCGCCAGCTCGGAGGGCTGCACCGGCAAGCCGACCGTCAGCCAGCGCTGCGCGCCGCCATCGCCCACCTGTCCAAGCACTGCCACCAATGCCAACAAGAAGACCAGCCCGCCGTAAATATAAGGCTGCAGAGCGGCTAGGAGGCGGTAATCGATGGCGGCGAAGACGAACAGCATGGCGATGCCGATGAAAGCGTACTGAATTTGGCGCGGCACGCGCGAGATCAGCTCGGTATCCACGGCGCCGAGCGTCGCGCTGCGGATCATCAGCACGCCGTAGATGATCAGCACTACCACTGTGCCGAAGAGGATGACATCGAAGTTGCGCCACAGGCGCACGGTGTTGTTCAAGGCGATCTCACACTCCTGAGCAGCCGATCATAGCGCCCTGAGCAACCTCAAGCAAGAGCGCGGGCTTGTCTATCAGCCGAATCTCATCCGTCGAGCAGCTCAACCAGCTGAGGCAGCACGCTACCGGCTGTGCCTTGCAGGAAGATATCGCAGATCGGCGCGATCTCATCGCGTTGCGGATTGACGTCGATCAGAAAGGCTCTGCCGTGTTGCTTGGCGATGTAGGGCAGCGAGGCAGCTGGCTGCACAATGCCCGACGTGCCGACGATCAGCACCACATCGGCGCGCAAGCACAGATCGCGGGCGCGCTCTAGCGCCTCGACGGGCAAAAACTCGTTGAACCAGACCACGTTGGGGCGGACGTAAGCGCCGCAATGCGGGCAACGCGGCGGCACTTCAGTCTGGGAGAGCGTGGCGATATCCAGCAGGGTCGGCGCGCCCTGACAATCGGCGAAGCACTTGTGCTGCGTGATGTTGCCGTGCAGCTCGATCACATCTGAGCTGCCGGCGCGCCTGTGCAAGCCGTCTACGTTCTGCGTGATCACCACGACTTGCGGCAAGCGGTCTTCAAGGGCTGCGAGGGCGTAATGTCCGGCGTGGGGCTGCACCTGAAGCACCTGCAGACGGCGCATCTCGTACCACTCCCACACCAAGCGCGGATTGCGCTGAAAAGCTTGCGGCGTGGCGAGCTCTTCAGGATCGAAGCGCGCCCACACGCCTTCGAGCGCGTCCCGAAAGGTGGGGATGCCGCTCTCTTTGGACATGCCGGCGCCGGTCAGCACCACCAAGCGCTCGGAGCGGCGTAGCCGCTCGGCGGCGGCGCGCAGTGGATGATTGCTCACGCCCTTCATTCAGATTCGCCGAAGGTGACGTTAGTATAAAAGGCGCTCAGCGGCAGGTTGGCGTTCAGCTTGGGCAAGGTCAGGACGGCATCGAGCCCTTCGTAGATCGTCAAAAGCCACTGATGGGCGTTTTGGCGGGTGAAATGCTCGACTTTGGGCGCGTTTTGAGCGATCAGCAAGTAATCCTGCAGCGATTCAAGCTGCTGATAGCGTTGCCATTTGGTACCGCGGTCGTGCGCCTCAGTTGAGGGCGATAGCACTTCAACGATCACGGTCGGGTTGAGCAGAGTATCTTGCTCAATGAGCTGGGGCTGACCACAAATGACCACCACATCAGGATAAACAAATGTGTTTGATAGGGCAACACGCAGATCGCTCTGCAAGACAAAGCACGAACGCCCGCCAAGCGCTGAGCGGAGCGCAAAATGCGCGTTGGCGGCGATCAAGTTGTGGCGGAACGACGCGCCAACCGTGTCGTAGATTTGCCCGTCGTAGTACTCGTGTTTGCCGCTGCTGGCGCGGTCGAAGGCGAGGTACTCCTCCTCCGTCCAGCGATGCGGACGCAACGGTATGACGACCATACAACACTCTCCCAACTCAGTTAAGGCGCATTATAGCCGAAAGATCGCGCCGAACCAAGCGAGCCTCCCCCGAAGGGGCGGGGAGGCTCGCTTCAGGCGCGCTCAGCGCACGCGGAAGGTCAGCTCGCGGCAGACGTTCTCCAGCCGTCCGAGCTTTTCGATCTCGACGCTGACCGTCGCTTTGTCGTGGAGCAGGCGCGGCGGCGTCATGGCGTTGCCGACGCCCGACGGCGTGCCAGTCAGGATGATATCGCCCCGTTGGAGCGTGATCGCCCGCGCGATGTAGCTGATCAGGGTCTTGACGCTGAAGATCATCTGGCTGGTGTGGCTATTTTGGCGCACTTCGCCATTGACCGTGCAGCGGATGCTCAAGTTCTGCGGATCGGGGATTTCATCGGCGCTGACCAGCCACGGTCCGAGCGGGCAGAAGGTATCCATGCCTTTGGCGCGCGTCCATTGTCCGTCGCTCTTTTGCAGGTCGCGCGCCGTGACGTCGTTGGCGACCGTGTAGCCGAAGACGTGCGCTAGGGCGTTCTCCTCAGAGACGAGGCGCGTCGGCTTGCCGATCACGACTGCCAATTCGGCTTCGTAGTCCACGCTGCTGGTGATGGACGGATCCCACTCGATGACGTCGCCATGCCCGATCACGCTGCTGTTCAACTTGGCGAAGAGCAACGGTTTCTCAGGCGGCTGCTGCCCCGTCTCGCGGCAATGATCGGCGTAGTTCAGCCCGACGGCGATGATCTTGTTGGGGCGCGGCAAGGGCGCTAACCAGCGCCAGCCCGTCTCAGGCAGCGGCTTGCCCGCGGCGTAAGCCGCCTTGACCGCCGCGGGCGGCGCGTCCATCAGCGCGAGCATGTCGCTGAAGCCCTCGATCAGGCGCGCCGAGCGCTCATCAGCGGCGGCGACGAGGCGCGGCGCGCCCTCGTAGAGGATGGTCGCAAAGCGCATAGCCCCTCACTTGCCCAGCTTCGCCCGCGCCGCGGCGCTGAGGGCGGGCAAGACCTTGAACAAATCGCCGACGATGCCGTAGTGCGCGATCTTGAAGATCGGCGCTTCGGGGTCTTTGTTAATTGCCACGATGATCTTCGAGGTGCGCATCCCGGCTTGATGTTGAATCGAGCCAGAGACCCCGGCGGCGATGTACAAGTTCGGGCTGACCACCTTGCCCGTCTGCCCGACTTGATGGGCATAGGGGATGTAGCCGGCGTCCACAGCGGCGCGCGTCGCGCCGACGGCGCCGCCCAACACCTCCGCCAGCTCGCGGACGGGCGCGAAGCCCTCGGCGCTGCCCACCGCCCGCCCGCCCGTGACGATGATCGCTGCGTCGGTCAGGTTGACGCTGCCGCGCTGCTCCTCAAAGGCTTCGATCTGCGCGCCGATCTGCTCGGCGGGCAGGACGGGCGCGACGTTGATGATCTCGCCGCTGCGGCTGGCATCCAGCGTGGGCAGAGGGAAAGCGCGGCTGCGCAAGGTGATGAACACCGTCGGCGTGGTGGCGGTTAGATCGCTCAGCACCTTGCCGGCATAGGCGGGATGCACCGCCTTGATCGCCTCGCCCTCGACGCTCAGCTCGGTCACATCGGCTAGGAGGGCGCTATCGGTCTCGGCGGCGGCGGCAGCCAAGAGTTCGCGTCCGCGCGTGGTCGCGCCGCTCAGCACGGCGCGCGGCGCGTGTTCCTTCACCAGCCTGACCAGCAGCGCTGCGTACGGCTCAAAGCGGTAATCGGCGAGCGAGGCGTCCTCACAAACGATCACCTTATGCGCGCCGTAATGGAGGGCGAGCGTCGCCAAGTTGCCGACCCCGCTGCCGAAGACGAGCGCTGTGATCGCGCCGCCGAGCGTCTGCGCCGCGCTGATCGCCTCCCAAGAGGCGGGCAGCGCCTTGCCCCGAAAGTGATCGACCCAGACGAATACGTTGCTCATAGCGCTTTCTCCTTCAGCAAGATGTCAATCAGCTTCTCCGCTTTCTCTTGATCGCTGCCGCCCTCGATGATCTGGCAGCTGCCGCTGCGCACGGGCAAATTGCGGTAAGCGCTGATCTGCACGGCGGGCGCGCCGAGGCTCACGCCCAGCTCCGCCGCCGTCCAGACGGGGATGGTCGCCTTGGATGCCTTGCGAATGCCGATGAAGGACGGCGATTTCGGCTCGTTGATGTCTTTCAGGACGCTGATCACGCAGGGCAGGCGCGCGCTGATGACCTGCTTGCCCTCTTCGATCATGCGCTCGACGCGAATGCTCTGCGCGGCGAAGTCGAGGGCGAGGATTTTCGAGACCGCGCCGATGGCGTTCCAGCCGAGTTTGCGCGCCGTCATATAGATGTGCGCGTCGCTGCTGGAGTCGACGAACTCCTTGCCGAAGATGATCAGCGAGACATCGCCCAGCTTGCGGATCGCGGCTGCGGCGAGCGCAGCGAAGGTCAGCGGATCGTGTTCGGCGTCGCTGTGGATGCGAATCGCCTCGTCCATGCCGATTGCCAGCGCTTGCTTCAGCGCGTCGTTATGCGTCTCGCCGCCGATGCTGATGACAGTCGCCTTGCCCTTGTGAGCGTCGCGCTGCAGCACAGCTTCAGTGACGCTGTACTCATCCCACGGATTCAGCACCAGCTGTGCTGTCCCCCACGTGACCGCGCCGTTAGCGCCGACTTCCACCTTCGCGGCAGTATCGGGCGTGTTGCGCGTGAAAACAACGATGTGTGCCAAAGTTTTTGAACCTCCAAAGTCTCTTTGCGGAACAGATTCAGAGAAACTGCTTGAAGCGTCGGCGGCTTAGCATTGGGGAAGCCACCTAGAACTATTGCAGAAAGTCCAGTGCGATTATAGCAGATACGCCTTTGGCTTCAAGTCTGCGCAACCGCCCTGCCAGCAGGTTTATTTTGCGTTGAGAGCTCGCTATTTGTGGCGCGTGGCTGCTGGTATTCGATGTAGACGTCCTAGCTCTCGCTTTGCCGCTTGTGGCAGCTGAGCGCTTGATCGGGGCACTAGAAGTGCGCAGGCTTTCCGCGAGCGACTCAGCCGCAGCTCTGAAGCCTCACGCCTCGCTGCGTGCCGTGCCGAACCGAAGCGCGCAGCTGCTCATCTGGACTTGAGTGCCGAGCGCTTCGGCGTCGCATTTTCTTGCGCGATTCTTGCACAGACCTGCTAGACTCCCCCTAGATCGATCTCCTCCAAACGAGGTTGCCTTATGACTGCACCGACAGCGCAAACTTACGAGTTTCGGGCTGAGATTCAACAACTGCTGCACATCCTGATCCACGCTCTCTATACGGATCGGGAGATTTTCCTGCGCGAGCTGATCTCCAACGCCTCCGACGCGCTCAACCGCCTGCGCTTTGAGCAGCTGACCAACGCGGCAGTGATCGATCCTGAGGCGGAGCTTGCCATCCGCATCACCTTCGATCCTGAGGCGCGCACCCTGACCGTCACGGATACGGGCATCGGCATGAATCGTGACGAGATCGTGGAGAATCTCGGCACGATTGCCCACAGCGGCGCAATGGCGTTCATCAAGGCGGTTCAAGAGCGCGGCGGACAATCGCCCAACGAGATCATCGGGCAGTTCGGCGTCGGCTTTTACTCGGTCTTCATGGTCGCTGAGAAAGTCGAGGTGATCTCGCGCTCCTATCGCCCCGACGATCAAGCCGTTCTGTGGACGAGTCAAGGCGGCACGGACTACACGGTCGCGCCCGCTGAGCGCGCTCAGCGCGGCACGCAGATCACCCTCTACCTCAAGGAAGATGCCGCCGAGCTGCTCAACGAGCGCACCCTCAAGCGCATCATCACCACGCACTCCAACTACATCCCCTTCCCGATCTATTTGGGCGAGACCGTCGTCAACGCCCAGACGGCGCTGTGGCGGCGTAATCCGCGCGAGGTTGAGGCGAAGGAATACCAAGAGTTCTTCAAGCAGCTCACCTTCGATCCCAATCCGCCCACGCTGACCATCCACCAAGTGGGCGATGCGCCCGTCCAGTTTTACGCGCTGCTGTTCGTCCCCGCCAAGCTGGATCGCGGCATTCTGGTTGGCGAGGGGCAGGGCAAGCTGCGCTTGTACGCCCGTAAAGTCCTGATTCAGGATCACGCCAAAGACTTGCTGCCCGAATGGATGCGCTTCGTGGAGGGCGTGATCGACTCGGAAGACCTGCCGCTCAACATCTCGCGCGAGACGGTGCAATCCAATCGCTTGATGCAGCGCCTCAAGCAGACCGTCACCAGCCGCGTGCTGAGCGAGCTGGAGGCGCTGGTTGAGAAAGCGCCGGAGCGCTACCTGAACTTCTGGAACGAGTTCGGGCGGCTGCTCAAGGAAGGCGCCATCACCGACGCCACCTACCGCGAGCGCTTGATCCCGCTCTTGCGCTTCCGCACCCTGCGCCATCCCGACCAGCTGATCAGCCTCAAGCAGTACGTCGCCGAGATGGTGGCGGAGCAAGAGCACATCTACTACCTGTTCGGCGACGATCCGCAATCGATCTTGCGCAGCCCGCACCTCGACGTCTTCCGCGCCCGCCAAGTCGATGTGCTGCTGCTGACCGATACGATGGATAGCTTCCTCGTCAACGCCATCGGCATCTTTGAGGAGAAAAAGCTACACAACGGCGCCGATGCCGACCTCAAGCTGCCCGCAGGCGCTGAGGCGGAGCTGCCCGCCGCCGAGTCGTTGCCCGCCGAAGCCCAAGCGAGCTTGATCGAGCGCTTCAAGCGCGTGCTGGGCGAGCGCGTGCAAGACGTCCGCGCGACCGATCTGCTGCGCGAAAATCCAGTGCGCTTGGTGGCGCCCGATCAGGGCTTTGGCGCCGATATGGAGCGCGTCTACCGCCTGCTGGATAAAGACTTCAAGCTGCCGACGCGCATCTTGGAGATCAACCCGCGCCATCCGATCATCCGCAACCTGAGCGCCATGCCCGATGAGCCGCTGACTGAGCAGATCATCGAGCAGCTCTTCGAGGGCGCGCTGCTGATCGAGGGCATTCATCCGCGCCCCGTCGATATGCTGCCGCGCCTGCACGCCATCATCGAGGCGGCAACCCGCCGCAGCTTGCCTGCAGAGTAGGCGCGCTGAGGGCGAGCGAGCGGCGAGGAAAGTCGCCCGCCCGCCCCACCTCTAGCCTTTCCCAACCAAAGCAGGCTATACTCTCAGCCACTTTACCGAAACGGGGTGTACCTATGATGAGCGATCCGACCTTTTGGGCGGAACAATCGGTGATCGTGACGGGCGGCGCGGGCTTTTTGGGCAGGCACGTGGTGGAAGCCCTCCACAAGCGCGGCGCCAAGCGAGTCTTCGTGGTGCGCAGCGCTGATTACGACCTGCGCCACGAGGAGGACGTCCGCCGCCTCTACCGCGATGTGCCAGCCACGCTGGTCATTCACTTGGCGGCGTCGGTGGGCGGCATCGGCGCGAACCGCAAGCATCCGGGCAGCTTTTTCTACAACAGTCTGATGATGGGCACGCTGATGTTGGAGTACGCCCGCCTGAACAACGTGCCGAAATTCGTCGGCATCGGCACGATTTGCGCCTATCCCAAGCACACGCCCGTCCCCTTCCGCGAGGAAGACCTCTGGAACGGCTATCCCGAAGAGACCAATGCGCCTTACGGCTTGGCGAAGAAGATGCTGCTGGTGCAAGGGCAAGCCTACCGCCAAGAGTATGGCTACAACAGCATTCACCTGATGCCGACCAATCTCTACGGACCGGGCGATAACTTCGATCCTGAGACCTCGCACGTGATCCCGGCGCTCATCCGCAAGTGCGTGATCGCCAAGCAAAACGGCGACCCGTCCATCGAAATTTGGGGCGATGGCACGCCCACCCGCGAGTTTCTGTACGTCAAAGACGCGGCTGAGGGCATTTTGCTGGCAGCTGAGCATTACAACGGCGCCGAGCCCGTCAACTTGGGCAGCGGCATGGAGATTTCCATCCGCGACTTGGCGACGCTGATCGCCGAGCTGGTCGGCTTCAAGGGCGAGTTCCGCTACGATAGCAGCAAGCCGAACGGTCAGCCGCGCCGCCAGCTGGACGTCTCGCGGGCGCGCGCGGCGTTCGGCTTCAGCGCCCAGACCTCCTTCCGCGACGGGCTGCGCGAGACCGTCGCGTGGTATCTGGAGCAAGTCGCCGCGCAACGAGCCTGAAGGCGCTCGAATCGTGATGCAACAGGCGAGGTGTTCCCTCGCCTGTTTTGCTTGTGCCGCCTGATCGCCTCTCGCGCCGTCTGTGATTTTCAAGTCTCGATAGCTTCTCAAAGCTGTTACAAAAATGCCCAGCTTATTCACTTAAAGTGAATTTGGGCGTAAGCTAAAGTTGCGAAGCGATATTTTTATCCACTCAATATTCACTTAGGGAGGATTGAGGCTATGACCGTCGCAGCAGTTTTGGCACATTACATCGGCGTTGAGCAGCGCAAAGTGGAGCGTTTGTTGGCACTCACACAGGAGCAGGTCTATCAGGATGCCGAGTATCGAGCGTGGATTGAGAGCTTAGATGTGGAGCGGCTGAATCAGTTGTTGCCGCTGGCGCGCGCCGCCTACGAGAAACATCTGCCTACCTTCGCAGAGCGTCTGCGCGAGCGCTACAATATGTCCAATACACCTATGTCAGCGTTCACGCTGGGCAATTGGCTGGTCGGCTTCCTGCAGTATCCCAGCCAGATCGCCGATCTCGCGCGCATCCATCAGCGCTTGCCCCGCCAAGCCGTGCTGGAGATGCTGCCTGAGATGATCGCCATGCTGGATGAGATGCCCGAAGGTCGCGAGGACTGGCAACGCGCCTTCGCGGTGGTGACCTTGCCGCTGACAGCCAAGCGCAACTAGCCCTCTTGCCGCCCTCTCAAGTTCGTGAGAGCTGTGAAGATGCGCTAGAATTGGCGCATCTTCAGCGTTCAGGAGTTTGAGTACGTGCGCATTCTAATCACCGGCGGCGCGGGCTTTCTGGGCTCGCATCTCGCGGATCGGCTGCTGGCTGAGGGTCACAGCGTGATCGCCATGGACAACTTGCTCACCGGCAACACCGATAACATCCAGCACCTGATCGGGCGTCCTGACTTCCTCTTCATCCGTCACGATGTGACGCATTACATCTACATCGGCGGTCAGCTTGATGCCGTGCTGCACTTCGCCTCGCCCGCCAGCCCAATCGATTACCTCAAATATCCCATCCAGACCTTGAAGGTCGGCGCGCTGGGCACGCACAACGCGCTGGGCTTGGCGCTGGCTAAAGGCGCGCGCTTCCTCTTGGCGAGCACCTCAGAGGTCTACGGCGATCCGCTGGTGCATCCGCAGCGCGAGGACTATCTCGGCAACGTCAACACCATCGGTCCGCGCGGCGTCTACGATGAGGCGAAGCGCTTCGCCGAGTCGCTGACGATGGCGTATCATCGCTCGCACGGCGTGGATACCCGCATCGTGCGCATCTTCAACACCTACGGCGAGCGGATGCGCCTCGATGACGGGCGCGTCGTGCCGAATTTCATCGGGCAGGCGCTGCGCGGCGAGCCGCTGACCGTCTACGGCGATGGCTCCCAGACGCGCAGTTTCTGCTATGTGAGCGACCTGATCGAGGGCATCTATCGCCTCTTGATGCTGCCGCCCTCCGAAGATGCCTCGCTGCCCGTCAACCTCGGCAACCCGTCGGAGCTATCCATCTTGGAGTTCGCTCAGCTGATCAACGCGATCACGGGCAACCGCGGCGGCATCACTTTCCGCCATCAGGAGCGCATCGAGGGCGATCCGCAGACGCGCCAACCGGACATCGCGCGCGCCCGAAGGCTGCTCGGCTACGAGCCTGCGGTCGATTTGCGCGAAGGCTTGGCGCGCACCATCGAATATTTCCGCCCGCGCGTGGGCATCACGACTCGTTCAGCGCAGCAGACCGATTGAACATGCTCCGTCTGACTCAGCGCCACGCAAGCGAGCTGATCTGGCTCGGCGCGGCTATCGGCGCGGGGCTTTTAGCCGCGCTACCGCTTGAGATCGCCTCGCTCGCCCTCGCGGGCGTGACCTTAAGCGTCCTGAGTCTGCTCGATCTGCGCGTCGCGGTGGCTGCGACGCTGACCTTAGCGCCGCTCAAGGCCCTGATCGAGACCGAAGCGACGGTGCGCCTGCCCATCGATATCGGGCAGGTCGCCTTCGCGGGGACGGTCGGCGTCTGGCTGCTCAAGCAGATCGCCTCGGAGCGGCGGGTCGTCTTGCCGCGCTTGAGCATCCTCTTGCCGCTGATGGCGTTCATTTTCGCGGCGGCGCTCAGCTTGCTAGGGGCGGAGTCAGTCGGGGCGACGCTCAACGAGCTGATCAAGTGGCTTCAAATGGCGCTCATGGCGCTGATCGCGGCGGCGTTGTGTCAACAACACGGCGTGGGATGGCTGGTGGGGGCGCTGTTGGTGGCGGCGGGCGCGCAGGCGCTCATCGGCATCTACCAATTCGCGGGCGGCTCAGGCGCGCCGCACCTGTGGATACTCGATTACCGCTATTTCCGCGCTTTCGGCAGCTTCGGGCAGCCCAATCCGTTCGGCGCGTTCATGGGCATGACCTTGCCGTTGGCGCTGGGCGCTTCGCTGGGCGCGCTGAGCATGGCGAGTCAGAGCCGCTTGCAGCGCGGCGTGTGGCTGTGGAGAGCGCTTGGGCTGAGCGTCGCGGCGGGGCTGATCGGGGCGGGCTTGATCGCCTCGTGGAGTCGGGGCGCGTGGCTGGGCTTCGCCGCCGCGTTGGCGACGCTCATCCTATTGACGCCGCGCCGCTGGTGGCACGGCGTTGTTATCCTGAGCCTGTGTGCCGTCTTGCTCGCTCTGGGTATACTTGGCGGCGTCTTGCCGAGCGCGTTGCTGGCGCGCTTCAGCGACTTCGCTCAGGACTTGACGGGCTTTCAGGATGTGCGCGGCGTGCCGATCAACGACGCCAACTACGCCACGGTCGAGCGCCTTGCGCACTGGCAAGCCGCCCTGAGCATGGCGGATGAGTCGCCCTTGGTGGGGGTCGGCTTTGGCGGCTACGAGGTCGCTTATGCGCGCCACGCGCTGGTGAACTGGCAGTTGGCACTTGGTCATGCGCACAACTACTATCTGAATGTGCTGGCAGAGACGGGCGCGCTCGGCTTAGCCGCTTATTTGGGCATGTGGATCGGGCTGGGTGCGCTGGGTCTGCGCACGGTGCGCCTGCAGGATGCCTTCAGGCGCGGCGTCGCCATA
This sequence comes from uncultured Anaerolineae bacterium, assembly GCA_938005675.1. GTDB lineage: Bacteria > Chloroflexota > Anaerolineae > Aggregatilineales > UBA2796 > CP2-2F. Next base: position 45,572 of record CALKXH010000025.1, on the reverse strand, counting down.
GGCGTGGTGGCGGTCTGGGCGCACGTGATCGTCCACAGCCTGTTCGACAAGCTCTTCGTGAACAATCTGTTCTTGCACTTTGGGGCAATGCTTGGTTTAATTGGCACGCTTGTGGCTGCGGTGAGCAGTGGCACTCAAAAAGCATAACGACGTGAGGCAGCAGTCTTCTATGAACCGATCCGAGAGCCTTCCGCTGGCTGAGGGCGAGCGCATGGGCATCATCCGCCGCATCAGCATCCGTTTTGGCGGCAGCAAACCACGCGAACTGGAGCGTTTCCTCAAGTTTTTGGTGGTCGGCGCCATCGGCGCGGGCATTGACCTCGGCACGACCAACTTTTTGATGCGCTTCGTCTTCCAAGTGCAGGACGGGCAGTTGGTGCCAGTAGTGGCAGCCGCAGCGATAGGCTTCACGCTGGCAGTCTGCAGCAATTTTCTATGGAATCGCTACTGGACGTATCCCGACTCGCGCTCGCGGCGCATTCGCCACCAGTTGGCGCAATTTTTCGCCGTGAGCGCAGTCGGTTTGGCGGTGCGGGCGGGCGTAGTCGCCGTTTTCTCGCCGATCTTCGCCGATTTTGTGCGCTATCTCGCCGCCAACCATCTGGTCGAGCTGAACCTCGCCGATAACGTTCAGTGGAAGCTCGGCGCCAACCTAGCGGTCATCATGGCGCTGGTGATCGTGGCGCTGTGGAACTTCTTCGCCAACCGCTACTGGACTTACAACGACGTAGAGTAGATCGCGCGCGTGCGGATCGGCATCGATTACACGCCCGCTCATGAGCAAGGCGGCGGCATCGGACGCTACGTCCGCGAATTGGTGGCAGCGCTCGCCGTCTGCGACTCGGCTCAGGTCTATCGCTTGTTCGTGGCAGGCGCCGCGCGGAGTCAGTTGCCGCCCGCGCCCGCCGCGAACTTCGCGTACTGTTCGACGCGCCTCTCGCCCCTGACCCTCGCCCGCCTGTGGCATCGCGCGCGCCTCCCGCTGCCAGTCGAGACTTTCGTTGGAAAAGTGCGCCTCTTTCACGCCACCGACTTCGTCTTGCCGCCGACTTTGCCGCGCACGCGCACCTTGCTAACCGTCCACGATCTCTCCTTCGCGCGCCTGCCCGACTCGGCGGCGCCGCGCTTGCGCGCATACCTTGAGGCGGTCGTGCCGCGCTCAGCCCGCCGTGCCGATCACATCCTCGCCGATTCAGCCGCCACCAAAGCCGACCTGATGGCGCTCTACGGCATCCCTGAGGCGAAGATCACGGTGCTGTACAGCGGCGTGAGCAGCGCTTTCGCGCCCGTGCGCGACTCAGCCCGCCAGAGCGCCGTGCGCGCCAAGTACGGCATCGGCGAGTCGCCGTACGTGCTGTCAGTCGGGACGGTGCAGCCGCGCAAGAACTACGAGCGGCTGATGCAAGCCTTCGCCGCTTTGCCGCCGCGCTGGGCAGACCTGAAGCTGGTGATCGTGGGCGGGCGCGGCTGGCTGGAGGCGCCCATTCACGCGCAGGCGCGCGCGCTGGGCGAGCGCGTCATCTTCACAGGCTTCGCCGCCGAGTCGGACTTGCCCGCGCTCTATAGCGGCGCGCTGTGCCTCGCCTTTCCCTCGCTCTACGAGGGCTTCGGCTTGCCCGCCCTAGAGGGCATGGCGTGCGGAGTCCCCGTGCTGACCTCGAACGTCTCGTCGCTGCCCGAAGTGGCGGGCGACGCCGCTCTGATGGTCGATCCGCACTCAGTCGAGGCGATCCGAGCGGGCTTGCTCGCGTTGCTGGAGGAAGACTCGGCGGCGCGCGCTGCGCGGATCGCGCGCGGCTACGCCCAAGCCGCGCGCTTCACGTGGGGAGTCGCCGCACGGCAACTCAAAGCGCTTTACGAGGCGCTCGCCTAGCCCGCCTTTCGCAGAGCGGCTCGCACGCGCTCGCCGAATTCGGCGCTGCTGAGCGCAGGCGCGTTCGGCTCGGCGATATCGCTCGTGCGCGCGCCCGACTCAAGCGCGCTCAGGACGGCTGCCTCAAGCGCCGCCGCCTCCGCCTCTAGATTCAGGCTGTGGCGCAGCAGCATCGCCGCGCTCAAGATTGTGCCAATCGGATTGGCGATGCCCTTGCCAGCGATATCCGGCGCGCTGCCATGAATTGGCTCGTAGACGCCAAACGTCCCCTCGCCTAGCGAGGCGGACGGCAACATGCCCAACGATCCCGCCAAGACTGCCGCCTCGTCGGTCAGGATATCGCCGAACATATTCTCGGTCACGATCACGTCGAAGCGGGCGGGCGTGCGGATCAGCTGCATGGCGAACGAGTCGACCAGCGCGTGATCGAGGCGCACATCGGGGAACTCCGCCGCCACCTGCTTGACCGTGCGCTGCCACAGACGCGAACTCGCCAAGACGTTCGCCTTATCGACGGAGGTCAGGTGCTTGCGCCGACTCTGGGCGGCGCGGAAGGCGAGGCGCGCCACGCGCTCCACCTCCGCGACCGTGTAGAGGATGGTATCGTAGGCGCTATCGCCCTCGCCCTGCTCTTGGCGGGCGCCGAAGTAAGCGCCGCCGGTCAGCTCGCGCACGAAGAGCATATCCACGCCCTCCAGCAGCTCGGCGCGCAAGGGCGCGTGGCGCGCCAACATCGGATAGGCGCGCACCGGGCGCAAGTTGGCGAACAAGCCGAAATGTTGCCGCAAGCGCAGCAAACCTTGCTCAGGGCGCACTGCAGCGCTCGGATCAGACCATTGCGGTCCGCCGACGGCGCCCAACAGCACGGCGTGGGAGTTCTCGCACAGGGAGCGCGTCTCTGGCGGGAAGGGATCGCCCGCGGCATCGATGGCGCAGCCGCCGAAGAGCGCCTCTTGAAAGGTGAAAGCGTGCCCGCCCAGCGCGGCAACTTCTTTCAACAACGAGACAGCGATAGCCGTGACCTCCGGTCCGATGCCGTCGCCGCCCAGCACAGTGATGGTCGCTTGCATGGTCGCACTCTGCCTAGTCAGGTGAGAAAGCCGTTTCGCGCCCGCGAGTATAGCCGAGCGGCGCGCGCTTGGCTACGCTTGGCGGGCGATCTCCCACGCCAAGTGGTTCAGCTCCGGCAAGATGAGCGACTCGACCGCCAACTTGACCGCCTTGGGCGAGCCGGGCATACTGATGATCAACTTGCCGCGATAGACGCCCGCTGTGGCGCGGCTGAGCATCGCCGCCGCCCCGACCTGCTGATAGCTGAGCATCCGAAAGAGCTCGCCGAAGCCGCTGAGGGTCTTCTCCAGCTTGCGGGCGATCACGTCGTAGGTGGTATCGCGCGGGGCGATGCCCGTGCCGCCGTTGAAGAGCGCGATCTGCAGCTTAGGGATGCCCACCAATTCCTCCAGCACGGCGCTGACCTGCTCTGGCTCGTCCCGCACGATGCGATAAGCGGCGATGCGATGTCCGAGCGCCTCGAAGGTCTGGCGCAACCAGCTGCCGTTCTCGTCCGTCTCAGGCGTGCGCGTATCGCTGACCGTGACGATGCCGAGCGTCACGGCGCCGCGCCCCGCCAACGCGCGATGTGTCTCTGCGCCCATGCTTCACCCTCGCAACTGTCTGTTCTTCATCTCAGGCTGACCGCTCAGCCGCTCGCGCAGCTGCGCCAGCCGATCTGTCAGCGTCTTCAGGAGCGATGGCGCTTGCTCCGCCTCCGCGTAGAACGCCTGCAAAATCGTGCGCAGCCGATTGGCATCTAAGCGGCGGATCATGCGCCCGCTGTTAGTGACCGAAATCTGCCCCGTCTCCTCCGAGACGACTACGCACACGCCGTCGCTGACCTCGCTGATGCCCAGCGCAGCGCGATGGCGCGTGCCGAGCTTGCGGTCGGTCAGGTTGCGCCCGCTGGAGAGCGGCAAGACGCAGGCTGCCGCCGCGATCTTGCCCTCGCGCAGGATGATCGCGCCGTCGTGCAGCTCGGTCTTGGGATAGAAAATAGTCAGCAGGAGCTGCGCGCTGACCACGCTCTCTAGGATCACGCCCGTATCGATGTACTCTTGCAGGCTGGTCTCGCGCTGGATGACGATCAGAGCGCCTTGCCGCCGCTCGGAGAGGCGCGCCGCCGCCGCGCAAATTTCCTCGATGATCTGCTGGCGGACGCGCTGGCTCTCCGGCAAGCGATTCAGCCCGAAGCCGGCTCTGCCCAGCTGCTCTAGCAAGCGGCGCAGCTCCGGCTGGAAGATGATCGGGATGGCGACCGCCGCGACGGTCAGCACGTTGCCGATCAGCCAGCGGAAAGCGGGGAAGGGAAAGACCGAAGCCGCCAGACTGACTACCGCCAGCAAGATCACCACGCCGCGCAGCAGCGAGAGGGCTTGCGTGTTGCGCAGCAGCAAGCTCAAGCCGAAGAAGATCAGCGCCACGACGAGGATATCCAGCAGCGCCGCGGCGTTCAAATAGGTTTCAATCAACCAGCACGGCTCGCCACACATATGCCTAGCAACCCATTTGCGTCAGGAGCGCCCGATACTGATCGACGTTGGGCGGGTTCAGTCTGACGATCTGTTGGATGGTGGCGCACGCCTCTTGGAGCAGACCGGCGTCCAGTTGCAGCTCGCCTAGCGCGTCGAGCTGCTCGATTGCCTCTGGGATGCGCTTGATCTGCTGGTAGACCGCCGCCAAGCGGGAGCGCAAGCCCATCTCGTTGGGTCGGGCGGCGACCATGCTCTCCAGCGTGGAGAGGATCAAGTTGCCGCGCCGCGATTGGGCATAGATGCGCAGCAAATTATCCAGCTCGCGCATCGCCTCGATGGGGTTGCCGAGCTTGAAGTGAATCTCGACCAATTCGCGGCGGGCTTTGTCGTCCGAGGGCACGAGGTCGCGCACTTGCTCAAAGGTGCGCTGAGCCTGCCGCCAATCGAGGCGCGTCATGTAGATATCGGCAAGGCGCATCAGAATCTCGACGCGCTTTTCAAGCGGGGCATTCAGGCGCTGCGCCAAACGGTTGGCGGCGAGGTAGGTATCGCGAGCTTGGTCGATCTCCGCCAATTGGTAGTAGGCGCTCGCCAAGCCGATGTACTCGTCGAGCATCCGCATTTCGTCGCCTTCGCGCTCCAGCAGCTCGATCAAGCTCAGGCGCAAGTTGATGTCCATCGGCGCGATCTTGATCACCTCGTTGAGGAGCATGGCGGCGCTGGTGCGGTCATCGCGGGCGAGGAAGCTGTTGATGACGACGTTGTACTTGGTGATCGCCGCCTGAGTCTGCCCTTCTTCCATCAGCACTTGCGCCACGCGCTGATGAGCGGGCAGCGAGGTGGGCTGCTGCTCAATGATCCACATCGCCTCGTCCGCTGCGAGGGTGTACAAGCCGCGCTTGATGTAGTCATCCACGCGGGCGAGCGCCTCGACGATGGAGGGGTCTTTGACGATGTCGATCAGCTCGTTACGTCCGCCGCCGCGCAAGCGATCATCGATGGCGCGGCGCGTCTGCGGAATGCGCACCTTCCAATCGGCGCCGGAGAGCCAGCGGTTGAACTCGTTGCAGGTCTGGGCGAGGTCGTACTCTTGCATTTGCTTGGTGGCAGCCAGCAGTTCGTCGTAAACCGCCACCAGCTGCTTTGCCTCGTCGGGATTGATCGCCGATTGCAAGTCCGCCAGCTGCAGGGCGCGGATGAACTGCTCGGCGGCGGCGCGCACGTCGCCCAAGCCCACGTAGGCTTGTCCTAAGCCGTGCGCCACGCCGGCGGCATAAGTGGCATCCTGCACGCGCTTGAGATACTCCAGAGCATTTTGCCACTGTTGGAGCGTCACGAAGAGCGAGCCGAGACACATGAACAGGGCGGCGTGGCGGATGCCTTGCTTCTCGGCGCTTTGGAAGGCTTGCACGGCTTGGGCATTCTCGCCGATTTTTTGCAGCTCAATGCCTTGAATGGCTTGCGCCTCCGCCATCGTCAAGCCGCCCTCCAGCAGGTACTCGGCGAGGTGAGCCAACGCTTTTTCGGTAGCTTCGCCCAGCGGACCGGCGACGTGCGCTTCGGCGGTCGGAGGCGCCTCATCCGCCGCTCCGAGGGCTTGTGCAGCTGCTAGGGCTTTGCCCGCTCTGGGCTGATCATCTTGGGTCTGCGGGACAGCCATCAGCTCGCCCGACTCGATGGCGCGCTTGGCGTTGAGGACTTGAACGTTGCTCGGTTCAAGGCGCAGAGCGCGCTCGATTGCCTGCATAGCGCGCTCACGATCCTTATTGCGCTGGAAGTTGAAGGCGAGGGTGAGGTATTGCAGCACGGCGGCGCGTCTGCGCCCGGTGCGCTCGTAGAGCTGAGCGAGGCGGAAGTGGATTTGAAGCAGACCGGGCGTGAGCAGCGTGGCGCGCTCGTAGTTGCTGATGGCTTTCTCGATATCGCGCTGGGCGAGGTAGATTTCCGCCACGCTGACGTACTGGGTGGCGGCTTCCTTCAGGCGACCGAGCCGCTCGAGCACGTCGGCGCTGCGCTCCAGCGGGACGGGGTCATCAGGGGCGATGCGATGCCCCTTCATCAGCACTTTGAGGGCGTCGTTGTAGCGCTTGGTCTGCATCAGCGCCAGACCGAGATACTTGTAGGGATCAGGCTCTTCAGGGCATTCTTGCAGGGCGCGGGCATAGGCGTTCACCGCCTTATCCCATTCCTGATCCCATGCAAGGCTATGACCTAAATTCAGATAGTGTTCGTACGTCTCTCGGTTAGATGTCATGGCTCTGCCCACCCCGATCCTCTCACCTCAAGGCAGTTCTCAACGGTTCAACAAATGCACCAGAATCGCCTTCTGCGCGTGCAGACGATTAGCCGCTTGCTGAAAGATCAACGAATGCGCGCCATCAGCCACCTCATCGGTGATCTCCTCACCGCGATGGGCGGGCAGGCAGTGCATCACTACGACGTGCTTGGCGGCTAGGCGCACGAGGTCGGCGTTGACTTGGTAGGGCGGGAAAATCTGCCGCCGCACCTCCGCCTCCGCCTCCTGACCCATGCTCGTCCACGTATCGGTGTAGATGCAATCTGCCCCTTCGACGGCGGCGCGCGGATCGTCGGTCAGCGTGAGCGCCAAGCCCAAGTTGCGCAAGTGAGCGACTTTAGCCTCGCTGAGCTGATAACCGACTGGACTCGCCACGCGCAGCTCGGCGCCGTAGCGGGCTGCTGCCTCGCCCAGCGAGAAAGTGACGTTGTTCGAGTCGCCCACGTAGGCGATCTTCAAGCCGCGCAGCGCGCCGAAATGCTCGTAGAGCGTCAACATGTCGGCGAAGGCTTGGCAGGGATGGCTATCGTCGCTCAAGCCGTTGATGACGGGGACGCTCGCCCACTCAGCCAGCACCTTCAAGTGATCGTGGGCGAAGACGCGCGCCATGATGCCCTGGGCGTAGCCGCTCAACACGCGCGCCACATCGGGGATGCTCTCGCGCTTGCCCAAGCCGATCTCGTCGGGGCTGAGGTAGATCGCATCGCCGCCGAGCTGTTTCATCGCCACCTGAAAGCTCATCCGCGTGCGCAAAGACGGCTTTTGGAAGATCATCGCCAAAATCTTGCCGCCCAGCACAGGGCGATTGCCGCCGCTCTGCCACTCCAGCTTCAGGTAAACCGCCTGATTGAGCAACGCCTCCATCTCAGGCGCCGACCAATCCGCAATATCTAGAAAGTGTCTCATGCTGAACCCGTCTATGAAGAGAGAAGCGCTTATACTTAGGAGTATAGCACGGCTGAAGGCGTAAGGATAGTCAGGCGGGCAAGGCTGCCCAGCCGAGCGGCTCAAGCAGCCTCGCAGATGGGCGCTCAGGCGTTTTGCCTGAAGAAGCGCATGTACTGCTCGTAAGCGGCGCGCCCGAAGCAGACTAGGATCACGCGCTGAAGGCTCTGATCGGTTTCGAGGAAGCTCTGCACGGTGTTGAGGGCGATGGGGATGGCGCGCTCCAGCGGGAAGCCGTAAGCGCCCGTGCTGATCGATGGGAAAGCGATGCTGCGCAGCCCGTGCTGAACCGCCAAAGCGAGGCTGGAGCGATAAGCGCTCGCTAGGAGGGCGTCTTCATCGGCATTGCCGCCTCGCCAAATCGGTCCGACGGCGTGAATGACGTAGCGAGCGGGCAACTGATAGCCTTCGGTCAGGCGTGCCTCGCCGACCGGACAACCGCCCAGTTTGCGGCACGCCTCCAGCAGCTGTGGACCAGCAGCGCGATGGATAGCGCCGTCAACGCCGCCGCCGCCCAGCAAACTTGGATTGGCGGCGTTGACGATGGCATCGACTGCCAGCGTGGTGATATCGCCTTCGACGATCTCGATGCGCGGGTCGTACATACACCGATCCGTGAGCTACTGCAGGAAGTCGCGCAGGTGGCGCGAGCGGCGCGGATGGCGCAGGCGGCGCAGCGCCCTGCCCTCGATCTGGCGGATGCGCTCGCGCGTCAAGCCGAATTTCTGCCCGACTTCCTCAAGGGTGTACTGCTCGCCGTTGTGCAAGCCGAAGCGCAAGCGCAAGATGCGCGCCTCGCGCGGGCTGAGCGTGCCGAGCACTTCTTCGAGCTTTTCGCGCAGCAGGCTTTGGTAGGCGCTTTGGCTGGGCGTAGGAGCGCTCTCATCTTCAAGAAAATTGCCCAGCTCGTTCTCTTCTTCCTCGCCGACCGGACGCTCCAAGCTGAGCGGACGCCAACTCACCTTCAGCAGCCACGCTACCTTGCGCGGATCGAGGTTCACCTGCAGCGCGATCTCTTCGGTGGTGGGCTTGCGCCCCAACTCCTGCTCTAGCTCGCGCACGGCGCGGTAGATAGCGCGGATGCGATCCGACATATGCACAGGCACGCGGATGGTGCGCCCTTGATCGGCGATGGCGCGCGTGATGGTCTGGCGAATCCACCAAGTAGCGTAGGTGCTGAAGCGATAGCCGCGCCTGTAATCGAATTTTTCGACGGCTTTGATCAGCCCAAGGTTGCCCTCTTGGATCAGGTCTAGAAAAGGCACGCCGCGCCCCATGTAGCGCTTAGCGATGCTGACGACGAGGCGCGTATTGGCGCGGATGATGTGATCGCGGGCGAGGCGACCTTCCTCGACGATGGCGGCGAGGCGTTCGCGCTCTTCGCCTTCGGCGGAGGCGAGCGCCTCACTGGCGGCGTTGCCAGCTGCGATGCGTTTGGCGATGGCGATCTCCTCTTCAAGGTTGAGCAACGGCACGCACGCCATCTCTTTGAGGTACAGCCCGACGCTATCGTCGCTTGGCACGTCGCTCAAATCAGCGAAGACTTCATCCTCTTCAGAGTCGGCGGCGCGATCCTCTTCAAAAGGTGTGTCGCTGTAAATTTCTATGCCGGCGGCTTGCAAAAGCGGGATCAGTTCGGCGGGGCTATCGCCATCCTCGCTGGCGAACTCATAAATCTCTTCAAGCGTCAAAAAACCTTGCGTCTCAGCTTTTTCAAAGAGTTCAGCAAGCTCAAAGCGATCCTCTCGGCGGGATAAGTCCTGCATGGCGTAAGTTCCCCCTTCACCACTCACGCATACCGTAAACCTTCATTCGTTCGGTTTAGAGAGCTTTTCGCGCAGCGCTTTCAGAGCCGCCAGACGCGGATCGATGACCTCTCTTTGGCAGCTGCACGTGCCTTCGTTCAAGTTTTGTCCACACTCTGGGCAAAGACCGAGACAATTGGGCTTGCACAGCGGAGTCGTCGGCGTCTCTAGGATGATCTCTTGGCGCAGCAAGGGTGCAAGGTCTAGCACGCCATCCTCGCCGATGGTGAACTCGGCGTAGGTGTTGGGCTGTATCAGGTAGAGTTCTTCGAGCTGGATCGTCAAGAGGGCGGGCGTTTCAGTCAGGCAGCGGCTGCATTCGACCACGACTTGCGAGTGGAGCAATCCCTGCACGAGGATGCCGCGCGAGGTTCGGCTGAAGCGCAGCGCGCCGCGCAGAAAATCGACCGTCACATCCTCTGCTACGCGCAGGCGCGGGATGTCGATCTCAGTCTCGCTGATCTGCCCGCGCGTGCCTTCCAACAAAAAGCCGAGCTGAAACTTCAAGACGCGGGCAGGCACGTAGCCGTTGTTAGATGGGTTCACGAGGTTACCTAAAAAACAACCACCACCGCGAGGGCGTGGCGGCTGAACAATTGAACATCACGGATGTTCCGATTATAAAAACTGTCTAAGCTTTATGTCAATATGTTGGTTGAATAATAAGCAAAAACTGTCTACCCCTCCCGTTCGAACAGATGGCTAGTCTCGACCCCGCAGCGGCGACCGTAATAAGGTTGCGCGCGAATCGCTGCGCTGATGCACCTCGATGCGTGCGCGCCCGAAAGGCTGCGTCGCAGTAAACTCGACCACACCCTTTTCATAGTACCACAAAGGCGCCGCGCTGTCATCCAAATAAATGTTGCTCGGCTCATCAGGGATGCCGTAAATCTCAAAGCGGTAGCGCGAATAAGGCGCGTAATAGTCGCCGACCCGCCGCCAAGAGAGCGTCACGTTGCCGCTCGGCGCGACCTGACAACTGAAATACAGCCAGCGGTAGGCAGTCTGCTGGTAGGCAAAGCCCTCGCCCGCGTCCTCGTAGAGGCTGTTCTCCCCCTTGCCGACGTACACGCGCAGCAAGAGCTCCTCAGGCGGCTTCTGTTCGACGTACTGCTGCGCCTCTCGCAACGGCAAGACATGCCCCGCCCGCACGAGGATCGGCATCCGCTCCAGCGGGGCGGCAAGGCGCACCAACTGACCGCCCGCGTAAGCCCGCGCCGTGAAAAAATCGTACCAAGTCCCTTCGGGCAACAGCACGCTGCGCTCTGCCACGCCTCGCTCTAGCACCGGCGCGATCAGCAGCGAATTGCCCAGCAGGAAAGCGTCTTCAACCGCCCTGAGGGGCAGCTCTTTGGGCGCCTCGAGCCACAACGGGCGCAACATCGGCACGCCTCCCTGAGCAGCCTCCGCCGCAACGGAATACAGGTACGGCAGCAGCTGATAGCGCAAACTCAGATACTGCCGCCCAATCGCGATAGCTTTGGGGTCAGCGCGCCACAGCGGTGTGGCGAGGGCGGGCTTTGGCAGGCTGCACAGCGGCAAGACGGCGCACAGCTGCAGCCAACGGGCGAAGAGCTCCGAATCGCCCTCGCTCAGGCTGTAATCGGGCAGGGCGCCGCTGAAGGGCAGCCCGCTCAGCCCGCCGTTCAAGACCGCGCTGAGCAGACGGCGCAGCAAACGCCAATCGGCGCGCTCACCCAGCGCGATGCCCGCCCACGCCGCGCGCTGAACGCCGCCTTGCCCCGCCCCCGCCAGCACGTGCGGACGCTTTTCGGGCTGGGTTGCCAGCAGAGCCGCCTGCGCCGCTGAAGCCATCCATCCTGTGTAGAGATTGTGGGCTGCCACATGGCTGCTGGGCGAGCCGTCGCAAGCGTACTGCGCCGAGTCGGGGAGGTTGGGCAGGCGCTCGGCTTGCCACAGCCCGCTGACGCCCGCCCGCAACAGCTCGGCGTAGCGCTCAGACCACCAAGCCCGTCCGCGCGCCTCGCTCAGATCGCACAGGCGCTGCTCGCCTTGCGCCGTCTTCAGACGGATCGGCTCGCCGCGCGGCGCTTTGACGGCGAGCTCAGGGCTGACCTCCGCCGCGCTGGGAGTCATCGGCAGGACGATTTTGAAGCCGCGCCGCGCCAAGTCGCCGACCAGCGCGCTGGGCTTGGGGAAGCGCGCGTTATCCCACACGAAGGGTCGCTTGGCTGCCATGTAGTCGGTTGAGAGCGCCAGCCCGTCGCACGGAATCTGCTGAGCGCGGCACTCGGTGGCAAAAGCGCGCAGCGCCTCCGCCGAAGTCGGGCGCGGCGCCAGCATATGCACGCCCAACGCCCATAGTGGCGGCAAAGGCGGACGCCCGATCAGCTCCGTGTAGCGCTGCAGGATGCTCAGGGGCGTCCCGCAGAACTGATAGTAGCGCAACTCGCCCGCGCTGCCGCTGAAGACGACCTGCTGAGGGTTCTCCGCGCCAATGTCGACGTAACCGCGCGAGGCATTATCCCAGAAGAGGGCATCCACCGCTTGCTCGCTGAGCAGCATCAAGAAGGGGAAGTAGGCGGGCGAGTCTTGCTCAGAGGCGCTCTGCCAGAGCGTGTAGCGCTTGCCCCGCAAATTCAGCTGAGAGGTCTGTGCGCCCAGCCCGTAACAGCGCGCCTCAGGGCGGAGCGCCCGCCTCAGCCTGAATTCGCCCTGACGGAAGGCGATTGGCTCGGCATCGCCCCCGATGAGCGTCCCGTGCGGCGTCAAAAAGGTCAGGCGGCTATCGCCCCGATTGACGAGGCAGAGCATCCCGCCCGCAAGCTTGAGTATGAGCGACTCAGAGGTCTCTTCCAGCTCGAACTCAGGCGCCGCCCAGTCAGTCTTGTGGACGCTGTACGAGCGCGGCAGCGGAAACGCCTCAGCGGGCGAGAAACGGACGCACAAACAGTCTGAGGCGATGACGTCCACGCGCAAACTGCCCCGTTCCGCCCTGATCAAGACGCCTTGCCAATCCAGCTCTGCATCGCGCACTGCGCCGAGGCTCCGGAACTTGCCGCGCGCTTTAGGCGATTGGGAGGCCCTGCCGAAAAGTCTGTGCATAGATGCGCTCTACTCGCTAGGCACGCCGATCTGCCTATCAAGCATAGCGCGCTTCAGGCGTTACGGCGAATGTTACGAAGCCTGCGCCATCGGAGCGGGCTTGGGCTGCAGCGGCAAGTGAATGCTGAAAGCCGTGCCGCGCCCCAGCTCGCTGCTGACCGTGATCGTGCCGCCGTGCATCTCCACAAGGCGCTTGGCGATGCTCAAGCCCAAGCCGCTGCCGCTATCGCCGTGCTTGCGCGCCCGATCCGCCCGATAGAAACGGTCGAAGATGCGCGGCAACGCCTCCGAGGGGATGCCCTCGCCGCTATCGATCACGCGCAGCACAACGCCGCCATCTTGAGTCGGTTGCGCCTGCAGGCGCACCTGATCGCCCGCTTTGGTGTGGCGCAGGGCGTTATCGATCAGGTTGCCCAAAATTTGGCGCAGACGCATGGCGTCCGCCTGAATGACGGGCAGATCGTCCGCCACCTCAAGGATGAGGCGCCGCCCGCCCTCTTCGGCGCTGGTCGACCAAAAATCGTGCAGGCGGCTCAAAAAGACGCCGAGCGGCACTGGCTCCAGCTGCAAGCGAATCTGATCGGCGTCCATCAGCGAGAGCAGCCGCAGATCATCGACCATGCGCTGCAGCCACACGATCTCCTCGCGCAGGCTCTCGGTGGCTTGCTCGGGCGATTGAAAGCCCGCCTCAATCGCCTCAACTTCGAGCGCCATCGTGCTGAGCGGCGTGCGCAGGTCGTGAGCGATATCGGCGACCATCTGGCGGGTCATGGTTTGTTGGCGCATCAGCTCTGCCGCCATGCGATTGAAGGCTTGGGTCAGCTCGCCCAGCTCGTTTTGCGCCGTGACGGGCAGCGGAGCGCGCCATTCGCCGCGCGCAAGGCGCCCGACGCCCTCGCTCAGGGCGCGCAACGGTTTCGAGAGCCGCGAGGACATCCACCAGCCCAGCCCAAGCGCCGCCAAGAGCGAAAAACTGCCCGAAAGGACGAGCGCCATGTTCAGGGCGCTCAGCAATTGGCGCTGTTCCTCGTCAAGGATGCCGATTGCCAGCGCTAGGCGCGCCACAGGCTGCCGATTGAAGTTGAGCGGCGCGCTGCGGCGCAGCACCTCAGCCGTCAAGACCTGCCCGATCAAGCTCGGCTCGGCGCTCAGCAGCACCACGCCGCTCGGATCGGTCAGAATCAGCTCGTCGCGGCGCGCCCCAGCGGGCAAGTTGCCCAAAAGCGCGCCCAGCCCCGCGCCTTCAAGGACGGGCGGGCGTTCTATCAGCTGGGATGGCAGCTGAGGTTGACGGGCGTTGAGCGGCACGCACACCAGCACGCCATCTTCGCTGTAGATGAGCAAGTGAGCGCGTCTGGCGGGCGGACGTCTGCTCTCCGGGCGGACGGCGTTGTAGATGAACGGCGTGTTGCTCTGCAGGGCGGCGATCAGCGGCTCAAAGGAGCGATTGGTGGCATAGTACGATTCAAAGCACGGCACCAGTCCGCGCAGACGGCGCGCGGCATCCTCAGAGACCAGCAGCGTGAGCCGATCTTCCGCCACGCCGCGAATGACCGAGCCGATGATCAGGATCGGCAGGAGCACCAAGGGCAAATAGCTGAGCCAGAGCTGATGGCGAAATAGGCGCATGAGTTTGCCCTCCTCATTCGGGCGGCTCTTCAGCGAAGCGGTAGCCGACCCCGAAGACGGTCTGGATATACTGCGGATTTTGGGCGTCGCGCTCGATCTTCCGCCGTAAATTGCGGATGTGAACGTCGATGGTGCGCTCGTAGGCGGCGTATTCGTAGCCGAGCGCCTCGTTGATCAGCCGCTCGCGGGTGAACGGCACGCCGGGCTGTTGCATCAGCCTGTGCAAGATGTCGAACTCGGTCGGCGTCAGGCTGATCGGCTCGCCGTTGAGCGTGCAGAGCCGCTTGTTGGGATCGAGGTGCAGCCCGCCACAGGTCAGGGGGCGCTCTTGGGAGGCGCTTGGCTGCGCTAGAGCGCCGCTGGCGCGCCGCAGCAAGGCGCGGATGCGCGCCACCACCTCGCGCGGGCTGAAGGGCTTGGTCACGTAGTCGTCGGCGCCGATCTCCAAGCCGATCAGCCGATCCGTCTCCTCCACGCGGGCGGTGAGCATGATGATGAAGGCATCGGAGCGCTGGCGTATGGCGCGGCAAATATCTAGACCGTCCATATCGGGCAGCATCAGGTCAAGCAGCACCACATCGGGCTTCTCGCGCTCGAAGAGCTGCAAGCCTGTGCGCCCATCGTAGGCGCTCAGCACCTCGAAGTGCGCCTGCTTGAGGAACTCGCTCAGCCAGTGGACGATCTTGACTTGATCTTCGATGATCAGGACGCGGGTCGGGCGTTGCATGGCGTCACCTTCATGAGCGATGCGCAGTGAGTCGGCGCGCGCCGACTCACCTTGATTGTATTCAGTTGTCAGGGCGTGTGAAGACTCACCACCGACCGCCTAGCCCGAAGGCATCAGGGGGGAAGCCCTCAAAGAGCTGGGCGCCGAAGCGTCCCAGATTGGGCAGGCGCATACCGAGTTGCCGATGCGGACGCGCCATCAGGCTCAGCACATTGTTGAGGATTTGCTCCTGGACTGCCTGAGCGCGCGCGGGCGCCACCAGACCCTCCTGGACGTCCTTAGCCAGCGCATCGCTGTAAGCTTTGCTGAGCGCATCGACGACCGTCTGCAGGGCGACGCCCCTGCTGCCCGCCACCTGCGCGATGGACTGCCCCGCCTGCGCTGCCTTGACCAACTCCGCGCAGGACATGCCCATCGCCTCAGCCGCCACGATGTACGGCTTGATGGTGTTGCGCGGCGTGACGCCTGCCAGCAGATTGATGCGCCCGATCGGGGTGCGGGCAGGAGGCTCTCTGCGCCCGCGCGGCGCCATCGGCGGCACTTGGGGCAGCTGATTGTTCAGCAGCGCCTTGAACAGATCGGCTTCCGACTGCGCGATCAAGCCATCGGCGAGGGCTTGATCGACCTCGGCGAGGCGCGCCGCCCGCAAAGCCTCTTGCACAGTGGCAATATCGACGCCCCTCTGCGCCGCCACGCGCGAGACGCTCAAGCCGCTTGCCAACGCCACGCGCAACTCGGTCGGCGTCATGCCCAGCGCCTGCGCCGCCACGCTGGTGTAGTCAGTCGTGCTGCAGGCGTTGATCACAAAGCCGATGCCCGCCCAATTCGGCGCGCCGCCGCGCGGACCTTGTGCCTCAGCGGTGGTCGCGCTCAGCGCCAAACCGCCAATCAGGGCGACCGTCAATGCCGCCGCCAACAAACCTTTCGTGAAGCGTTTCATGGTACTCACTCCTTCCTGAGATTTTCGACCGTTCCTCTTTCGGTCTTACACCTATCAGTCTAGAGTGAACCTATGAAGAAGTTATGAATAGCCTGTGCAGAGCTTGAGAAGGTTTTTGGCAGCTCAGCTCACCTCGCGGATGAAAGCTTGCAGCGCGGGCTTGACGATGTGCGGATAACGCACACAGCAATCATGCCCGCCGTTCTTGATCATGATCAAGCGCGCATTGGGGATGCGACGAGCTGCTTCTTCGGCGTGCTCAGGCGGCACGAGCACATCGAGCGTGCCGTGGATGATCAAAGTCGGGACGCGGATTTGAGTCAGATCGGGCTGGAAGGCGCGCATCTGCTCGACGTCTTGCTTGAAACCTTCAAGGCGCAGGCTGATGGGGTGATTCTGCTGCAAAGAGCGCAAAATGGCTAAGGAGTCCTCATCGCGCTCCAGCAAGGGCAGGGTTCGCTCTAAGGCGGCGCCGATCAGCCAGTTGGAGAAATCCCAGCGGTTGGCGAGGGCGAGCGGCGCGAGGAAGTCCATCACGTAGGGCGGCGGCGTGCGCGTGATGCCGTTGCCCAGCACCAGCGCGCGGCAACGCTCAGTGTGGCGCAGGGCAAAAGCAATGGCGGACATCCCGCCCGCCGAGTAGCCCGCCATGATGACCTGCGGCACGTTCAAGTAGTCCAAGAGGGCGGCGAAGGTATCTGCCATCGCCTCAGGGGTGCGACCGGCGTCCAGCGGGGTGCGCAGGTAGCCCGCCCGCGAGGGCGCGATCACCGAGCAGCCTTTATACAGCCTGCCGATAGCCTGCGCCTGATCGTAGCCGCCCATCGCCTGATGCGAGATGAACACATAAGGCGGCTGATCGCCTTGTTGCACAAACTCAATGCTCGTCTCAGCCACGTTCACGAAGCGGCTGCTCGTCAGTTGGCGGGTGGCGGCGGCGCGCATCTCATACTGATAGGTGCGCGCCAGCCAAGCCGTACCCGCGCCTACCAAGAAGGCGGCAGCGGTCACTGCAGGAAACATGAACATCCTCCTTTTCTCAGTCCTGAAGCGTTCAGAGGCTGTCTGGGCGTACAGCAGCCTCTGAGGGCGCTCAGGTGGTTTTGCGCGCCACCTCGAAGACGGCGTAGAGGATCAGGAAGACGGCGGCGAGGGCAAAGCTGCCTAAGCACAGAGTCAAGCTTTGGCTGAACTGCAAGCCAAAGACGATAGAGCCGAGCAGCAGCATCATGCCGGGCGCAACGGTCGCCGAGGCGCCCAGATAATGCAGCACTTGGGCGGCTCGCCCGCCCTGAATCGGTTTCTTGGCGGCGGATTTGCGCGCGACGTAGTAGCCCATCCACAGCGCCAACGCCCCGCCGACTAGAATCGCGGCTAACCAGTTGGGCATGTGCCGCTCCGCCTAGCGCAGCGAGTAGATGAACGGCGCCAAAGGCGTGGACGCGCCAAAGATGAAGATGAAGAAGAACAGCAGCAGCACCACCACCATCGGGATCATCCACCACAGGCGCACTTTCCACAGAAAGCCGAACAGCTCGCCCACGATGCCCGCCCGCGAGTTTAGGTCGCGCCGCCAATTGGTCTGCCCTTTGGTTTCGGTCGCCGCGCCGTCCAGCTCGGCGTCGGTGTACATCGGGGCGGCGTCCTCAGTTTGGGCGTTTTGAATCAGCTTTTCTTGCGTTGTCACAGGCAATCCTCCACAGATAGCGTTATCGAGTTTTTGTGCGCTCACTTGCGCACCAGATACGAGCCCAGCACCAGCAGATCGAGTCCGCTTTTGCTGAAAGTGTTCCACGCGTTGGCAGGCGAGGTCACGATTGGCTCGCCGCGCAGATTGAACGACGTATTCAGCAAGACAGGCACGCCCGTCGCCTCGCCAAACGTCCTGACCACACTGTAATAACGCGGATTGGTCTCATAGTCAATCGTCTGGAGGCGACCAGTGCCGCCTTCGTGCGTGGTGGCGGGGATCACAGCGCGCTTATCGGGATGCACCGGCGAGACCATCAGCATGAAGCGCGGCGGATAGTGGCTTGCCACGTCGGGGAAGTCGAAGTATTCCTGCGCGCATTCGGTCAGCACGACGGGCGCGAAGGGACGGAAGGGCTCGCGGTATTTGATCTTGGTGTTGACGACGTTTTTCATCTCGCTGCGGCGCGGATCGGCGAGGATGCTGCGGTTGCCCAGCGCGCGCGGACCCCACTCGAAGCGCCCTTGAAACCAACCGACGACTTGCCCCTGCACGAGGCTCTCCACGACTTGATCGATCAGGCGCTGATCGTCGGGCTCGTAGATATAGGGGATATTTTGGCGCTCCAGGAAGGCGCGGATGTGCGCGTCGCCGTATTCTTCGCCCCAGTAGGCGTGCTGCATGACGAACTTGCGCGGCTGTTGCAGCACGCTGTGATACGCCCACAGCGCCGCGCCCAGCGCGCCGCCATCATCGCCGGCTGCCGGCTGGATGTAGACCTCTTCGAAGGGCGTCTCGTGCAGGATTTTATAGTTCGCCACGCTGTTGAGCGCCACGCCGCCCGCCATCACTAACTTTTTCAAGCCCGTCTTGGCGTAGAGGTGGCGCGCCATGCGCAGGAGCGCCTCCTCAGTGACCGCCTGAATGCTGGCGGCGACGTCGGCGTAGTGCTGATTGCGCGTCATCGCCTCGCGTTCGTCGGCGCGTTCGGGGTTGGTCGCCATGGTGAAGAAATCGTCGCTGGGCGGGCGCGGCTCGCCGAACAGATCGATGAAGCGCTGATTGAAGGTGCGGTCGGCGCTGTAGTGGAACGAGAAGTAGTCCATGTTCAGGTGGAAGCTGCCATCCTCATTGAGGTGGATCAGCTTGTAGACTTTATCAAGGTAGCGCGGCGTGCCGTAGGGCGCCATGCCCATGACCTTGTACTCGCCCTCGTTGACCTTGAAGCCCAAAAAGGCGGTGAAGGCGGAGTACAGCAAGCCAATCGAATGCGGGAAGCGCTGTTCCTCAAAGAGGGTGATCTCGTTGCGCCCGTCGCCGTTCCAATTGGCTTTGGCGCGTCCGAGCGTGGTGGTCGTCCACTCGCCGACGCCATCGATGGTCAGCACGGCGGCTTCCTCAAAGGGCGAGGCGTAGAAGGCGCTCGCCGCATGCGACATGTGATGATCGCAGAACAGGATTTTCTCGCCGCTGATGCCTAAGTGTTTCTCAAGGCGCGTCTTGATCCAGAGCTTCTCAGGCATCCAGACGAACATCGCCTCGCGCCAGACGTCGCGCGAGCGCGGGAAGGTGCCCAGCACGGTCAGCAGGATGCGCGCGAACTTGACGAAAGGCTTCTCATAGAAGACCACGTAGTCCAGATCGGCGGCTTTGATGCCCGCTTTGCGCAGGCAGAACTCGATGGCGCGCGTCGGGAAGCCGTTATCGTTCTTGAGGCGGCTGAAGCGCTCTTCCATCGCCGCTGCGATCAGCTCGCCATCTTTGAGCAGCGCCGCCGCCGAGTCGTGATAGTAGAAAGACAGACCGAGAATGTACATCAGGATTGACTCCGCGCATCTTGGAGCGATTCGCCCACGGGCTTGCGCGCTCGCCAATGCGGACGCGCCGATTTACGCGTCTCAAGCGGATCGACGAGCAAGCGCGTGATCAGGGCGAAGGGGATCAAGACGCTGAAATACATCACGAAGGTGACGAAGCGAGCGATGTAATCGCCGTTCGCCTGTCCGATGATTTGAAAGCGTTCCCACGCCGTGCGAAGGATTTGGCTCACAGGGATTGTGCCGCCTTTTGAATTCGGTATTGTCATTTGGCGTGCCGCGCGGCAAGCCGTGCCAATTATACCGTCTCTGGCGCCGCGCGCTATAGCTTTTTTCTCAAAAAGGGCGATTCTGGTCGCTTGGAGGCGCGTCAGGAGGCTAAGAATCAAGCCTCCCTCGCCGTTTTGGGGCAAGGGAGGCGATTCAAGGGCGAGGCTCAGCGCGCAGCGACGGGCTCGGCGCTGAAGATCAAGCGCTCGCCGTCCGCCGCCACGTCTACGCTGATGGTGGCGTTCTCTTGCACGTTCCCCTCCAAGAGCGCCATCGCCAACGGGTCTTGCAGATAGCGCTGAATGGCGCGTTTGAGCGGGCGCGCCCCGAAGACGGGGTCGTAGCCGCGCTCGGCGAGGAAGGCGCGCGCTTGCGGCGTCAAATTCAGCGTGATTTGGCGGCGCTCCAGCAGCTTTTGCAGCCGCTTGAGCTGGATATCGACGATCCGCTCGATGTGAGCGCGATCAAGGCTGTGGAAGATGATGATCTCATCCAGCCGATTGAGGAACTCCGGGCGGAAGCGCTGATCGAGGGCGCGCAAGACCGCCTCGCGCACCTGCCCGACGTCGGTGCCGCCCGCCGCCTTGATCAGCTCGCTGCCGACGTTGCTGGTCATGATGATGACCGTGTTGGTGAAGTTGACCGTGCGCCCTTGTCCGTCGGTCAGCCGCCCATCGTCAAAGACCTGCAGGAAGACGTTGAAGACCTCCGGGTGCGCCTTCTCGATCTCATCGAGCAGCACTACGCAGTACGGGCGGCGACGGACTGCCTCGGTCAGCTGACCGCCTTCCTCGTAGCCGACGTAGCCGGGCGGCGCCCCGATCAGACGCGCCACGCTGTGGCGCTCGCCGTACTCGCTCATATCGATGCGCACCATCGCGCTCTCGTCATCGAAGAGGAACTCCGCCAGCGAGCGCGCCATCTCAGTCTTGCCGACGCCCGTCGGACCGAGGAACAAGAACGTGCCAATCGGACGGTTCGGGTCTTGCAAGCCGGCGCGGCTGCGCCGCACCGCCGCCGCCACCGCACGGACTGCCTCAGCCTGCCCGACCACGCGCTCGTGCAGACGCTCTTCCATGTGCAGCAGCTTCTCGACTTCGCCCTCTAGCAGGCGCGAGACAGGGATGCCCGTCCAGCGGCTGACCACCGCGGCGATCTCGTCGGCGTCGACCTCTTCTTTGAGCATCGCGCCGTCGCGCTGCATGTGATCGAGCTCAGCTTCGGCGTCGCGCAGCTGGCGCTCAAGATCGGGCAAGGTGCCATAGCGAATGCGCGCCGCCAATTCGAGGTTGCTCTGGCGCTCGGCGCGCTCCAACTGCAGGCGCGCGCTATCGATCTCGGCTTTGAGGGCGCGGATGCGCTCGATCACTGCGCGCTCTTTCTGCCAGCGCGCGGTGAGGGCGTTCAGCTGCTCGCGCAGGTTGGCGATCTCGCCCTCCAGATCGTCAAGGCGCTGCTTAGACGCCTTATCGCGCTCCTTTTTGAGCGCCTCGCGCTCAATTTCGAGCTGCACGATCTGCCGCTCAACGCGCTCCAACTCCACTGGGCGGCTATCGATCTCCATCTTGAGGTTGGCAGCCGCCTCGTCGATCAGGTCAATCGCCTTATCGGGCAGTTGGCGGTCAGGGATGTAGCGCTGGCTGAGCGTGGCGGCAGCGATCACGGCACTATCCTGAATGCGCACGCCGTGATGCACCTCGTAGCGCTCTTTCAAGCCGCGCAGGATGCTGATCGTATCCTCGACGCTCGGCTCTTCGACGAAGACGGGCTGGAAGCGCCGTTCAAGGGCGGCATCTTTCTCGATGTGCTTGCGATACTCGTCGAGGGTGGTCGCGCCGACCATGTGCAGCTCGCCGCGCGCCAACATCGGCTTGAGCAAGTTGCCAGCGTCCATGGCGCCTTCGGCTGCGCCCGCCCCGACGATGGTGTGCAGCTCGTCCACGAACAGGATGATCTGCCCGTTGCTATCGGCGATCTCTTTCAAGACCGCCTTGAGGCGCTCTTCGAACTCGCCGCGATATTTCGCGCCCGCCAGCAAGCCGCCCAGATCGAGGGCGATCAGGCGCTTATCTTTCAGACCTTCGGGCACGTCGCCATTGGCGATGCGCTGCGCCAAGCCCTCCACGATGGCGGTCTTGCCGACGCCCGCCTCGCCGATCAGCACCGGATTGTTCTTAGTGCGGCGGCTGAGGATGTGCATCACGCGCCGAATCTCTTCATCGCGACCGATGACCGGATCGAGCTTGCCTTGCCGCGCGAGGGCGGTCAGATCGCGCCCGTATTTCTCCAGCGCTTGGAAGGTGCTCTCCGGATCGGGGCTGGTGACGCGCTGGCTGCCGCGGATGCTGGTCAGCGCCTGCAGCACCGCCTGCTCCGTGATGCCGTGCTTGTTGAGCAGCTCGGCGACGTTCGAGTCCTCCAGCAGCGCCAAGAGCAGGTGCTCGGTGCTGATGTAATCGTCTTTCATGCGCTGCGCGATGCGCTCGGCGCGAGTCAGGACGTCTACAGCGGGGCGGCTCAAGCCGATTTGCCCCGTCGCGTTGCCCAGACGCGGCTGCGCCCGCAAAAGCGACTGGGCGCCATCCAACAAGGCGCTGGATTGCCCGTCGATCTTGGCGACGATCTCCGGCACGACGCCATCTTTCTGCGTCAGCAAGCCGACGAGGATGTGGATCGGCTCGATGGCGGGATTTTTGTACTCAGAAGCGAGGCTCTGCGCTTTGAGCAGCGCCTCGCGTGCCTTGTGCGTATAACGATTCAAGTCCATAGCTATACCTCTCAGCGAAGTTACTCTAAGCCTAGCAGCGCAGCGTTTGATCTGCATCAGTGAAACATCAGTGGCGCATAAACATCGGTCTGTGCTATGATCGGCGCGTGGCGGCAAGAAAGCAGGCGCGGCGATGTGGCTGATAGACGGACACAACCTAATCGGGCAACTCCAAGACCTCTCCCTAGACGATCCGCACGATGAAGCCAAGATCACCATGGCGATCAAGCGCTACTGTATGCGCGCCAATTGCCAGGCGACCGTGATCTTCGATAACGGCTTGCCGGGCGGCTTCTCCAAAGAGCTCTCCAACAGCAGCGTGAAAGTCTATTTCGCGCCGCCGCGCACCAAAGCCGATCACATCCTGATGCAACGCGCCAAAGAGATGCATCACTTGCCGAACTTCGTCTTGGTGACCTCAGATCGGCAGATCGCGCGCCTCGCCTACGCCTACGGCATCGAGACCATGTCCAGCGAGGAGTTTGCGCTGCTGCTGGGCTTCCGTCCAGTCGAGCTGCCGCCCGAAGCGCCCGATAAGCCCAAGCGCATCAAGATCGTCTACGAAAAAGACCCCAATCCGCACATCTCGCCGCAAGAGGTCGCCTACTGGCTGCCGATCTTCGAGCAGCGCCTGCGCGAGGCGCGCCTCGCCAAGCGCGCCGCCGAGCAAGCCGAGCGCGAGCGCATCCGTGCAGAGCGGCTGGCTCGCAAGCAAGCCGCCGAGGAAGAGCGTCTGCGCAAGAAAAAGCGCCTTTCGTGAGCCAAACAGCCCTCATTCGCGTCCAAGCGCTCAGCAAAGTTTTCGGCTTGCGCCCCGCCCTGCGCAACGTCTCGTTCGAGGTCGGGCGCGGCGAGCTGATCGCGCTCTTGGGCGCCAACGGCAGCGGCAAGACCACCCTCCTGCGCATCCTCGCCGCCCTGAGCAAGCCCAGCGACGGCACGGTCGTGATCGGCGGCTGGCAACTGCCCAAAGAGGCGCTGGCTGTGCGCGGCTACTTGGGCGTGGTCACGCACTTGCCGCTGCTCTACGACGATCTGAGCGCCGCGGAGAACTTGCGACTCTACGCGCAGCTCTACGCCTTGCCGCGCGAACTCGGCAAGGCTGATTTAGAGGCGCGCATCCGCCAATCTTTGGCGCGAGTCGGGCTGCTGAAGCGCGCCGACGACCGCGTGCGCACCTTCTCGCGCGGGATGCAGCAGCGCCTCGCCTTGGCGCGCGCGACCTTGCACGAGCCTGACATCTTGCTGCTCGATGAGCCGTACACCGGCTTGGATGCGCAGGGCAGCGCCCTGCTCGACTCGCTGATCGCCGAGTGGCAGGCGCGCGGACGCACGATCATCGCCGCCCTGCACGACCTCGCGCGGGCGGCTGCGCTCTGCCCGCGCGCTTTGATCCTCGCCAACGGCAGGCTCGCCGCCGATTTGCCCATGCCCGATCCCCAGACCTTGATCGAGACCTTCAACGCCCTGAATCCGAGCTGATTATGCGTCGCACACCCTTTCTGCGCGCCGTCATCGCCATTGCCGCCAAAGACTTGCGCACCGAGTTCCGCAGCCGCCTGTTGATCAGCGCGATGGGCTTGTTCGCCGTGCTGACCGTGATGGTCTTCTACTACACGCTGGAGAGCCGTCCGGAGGCGCGGCGCGGCGCCTTGCCGGCGGCGCTGTGGGTCACGGTGACCTTCGCAGGGACGCTGGGCATCGGGCGCAGCCTCGCCGCCGAATATGATCGCGGCACGCTGGAGGGTCTGGCGTTAGCGCCCGTGCCGCGCTCGGCGCTTTACTTCGGCAAGTTGGCGGTCGCTTGGCTGTTCACGCTGATCGTGGCGCTGGGCGTGACCTTCGCCCTGAGCCTCGTCTTCAACACGAACTTGCTGCGCCTCGGCTGGCTGCTGATCGCCTTTCTGGGCACGTTGGGCTTCGCGGCAATCGGCACGCTCTTGGGCAGCATGGCGGTCTATGCGCGCTCGCGCGAGACCACGCTGCCGATTCTGGTGCTGCCCGTCGCCCTGCCGATCATCATCGCCTCGGTCAACGCGGCGCACGGCGTGCTGGACGATCAGCCGCTGGGCGAGTGGATCGCCTATCCGCTGCTCTTGGCGTCGGTGAGCGCCGTCTTCCTGATTTTGGCGTATCTGCTCTTCGATTACGTGCTGGAGGAATGAAAAAGCGCTCGCAGAGAGCGCTCAGACTGAGGCGTCGGTGGGAATCGAACCCACGATGGAGGTTTTGCAGACCTCTGCCTTACCACTTGGCTACGACGCCGCTCGAAAGCAATGTTACCCGACTCGGCGGCGTTTGTCAATTGTGCGATGCCGCCCTCTTGCCGAGAGCGGGCGAGGCGCGCTACACTTAGCGCACGTCGGATAGCTACTGCCCTTGAGCGAGCCAGACCTTGCCCGAATCCAAGCCCAAAGCGACCCGCAAAGCGCGCCGTCACTGGTATAACCCCGCCCTCGGCGCCGACCTACCAGAGCGCGCGCCTGCCGGTCAGCGCGGACGCGCCCGCCAGCGCGTAGCCCGCCGCCAAGCCGATCAGCGCTTGCCGCGCCTCGACTGGACGTGGCTGGTGATCGGCTTCGCGCTGGTCGGGGTGCTTGGCACAGCCGCCACCTTGATGCTCTCTGCCAGCAGCGGCGCGCCCGCTCGGACGGCGATTGCGCTCAGCACGCCGCTGAGGAGCGACTCAATGCCGCCTGCAGCCGCTCCCGCCGAAACCACAGCCCGTCCGATCAGCATGGCAGACCTCGAAGGGCTGAATTTGAAGGCGTGGGACGGCAAGCGCCGTCTGACTGTGCTGCTGATGGGCTTGGATAAGCGTCCGGGCGAGCGCGGCACGGGCTTCCGCACCGATACGCTGATCGTGGTCAGCCTCGATCCCGCCACACAGCGGGTCGGCATGTTGAGCCTCCCGCGCGACTTGCGCGTGCCGATCCCCAACCGCCCTGAGACGTTCTACCCGATCAACTCCGCCTACGTGCTGGGCGAGTTGGAGCGTCCCGGCTACGGCGCGCGCCTGACCGCCGAGACGATCCAGTACAATCTGGGCATCCCCATCGATCACTACGTGGTGCTATCTTTCGAGGCGGTCATCGGCTTCATCGATGCGATTGGCGGCATCACCATCGATGTGCCGAGCGAGATCGTCGATAACGAATACCCCGACATGGCATTCGGCTACGATCCGCTCTACATCCCGGCTGGCAGGCAGGTCATGGATGGCGCCCTCGCCCTGAAGTACGCCCGCACCCGTCACCAGACCAACGACTTTGACCGCACCCGCCGCCAACAGCAGGTCATTTTGGCGGTGCGGCAACAAGTCCTGCGCGGCGACGTGCTGCCCGCGCTGATCCTGCGCGCGCCCGCCCTCTGGAACGATCTGAGCAAAGGCATCATCACCGACCTGACCTTCGATCAAATCCTCAGCCTGGCGTGGTATCTGAAAGATATCCCTCTGCAGAGCATCCAAACTGCCACGCTAGACGAGCGCTACATCCGCGCCGTGAACCTGCGCGGCGAGGTGCTGCTCACCATCGACCGCGAGCGCATCGCCGAGCTGCTGATCGACGTCTTCGGCGCGAACTACAGCCGCTGAGCGCTGCGCCTCCTCCCGCGCTTAGCAACCACCTATCAAAGCCCAGATCGCCGCGCTGCTCTCACTCTCAGAGCAGACGGTTGTGCCACCGACAGGATATCTACGAGCGAATGCGCGATATCTTCGACTTCGGCGACCGCATCCGCGATCCGCGCTTGGCGCTCATCAAGATCATGAAAGGATGGAGCGATTGGACAAAAAACTCACACGCTGAGGGCAATCAGCCCGATGTTCAGCAACGGCGCCCATCTCGAAGCCGAGTGGATCGCCCGCTCACAGGGCGATCTGCGCATTTTCGGCTTGCCAAACGGCGCGCCTCGCTCTAGACTCGCCCAAAAGGCTAGATGAGTCGGTGATCCATGAGCGAACATACCCTCCCACAGCGCCCTGAAGTGCGCGGCAAGCGCGTCTCGTTCTTCGTGACCTGCATCGTGGACATGATCTATCCGAGCAGCGGCATGGCGGCGGTCGAGGTGCTGGAGCGCGTCGGCTGCACTGTGGACTTCCCCATGGCGCAGACCTGTTGCGGGCAACTCGGCTTCAACGGCGGCTATCGGGCTGAGGCGCGGCAAGTGGCGCGCCAATTCCTGCGCGCCTTCGCCGACTCCGAAGTCATCGTCACGCCGAGCGGCTCGTGCGCGGCGATGGTGCGCCACCACTACCCCGAACTCTTCGCCGACGATCCCGTCCTGCGCCCGCAGGCGGAGCGCCTCGCCGCCATCACGTGGGAGCTGACCGAATTCTTGGTCGATGGACTGGGCATCACCGATCTGGGCGTCAGTTTGGCGCAGCCGCGCACGGTCGCCCTGCACGACTCGTGTCATGGCTTGCGCGGCTTGGGCATTCAGCGCCAGCCGCGCGCCCTGCTCAGCCAAATCGGCAACCTGACCCTCGTTGAGCTGAAAGACTCCGACCGCTGCTGCGGCTTCGGCGGCTTGTTCGCCGTGAAGATGCCTCAGATCAGCGCCGCCATGCTGGATGAGAAAATCGAGCGCATCGACGCCTGCCCCGCCGACGCCATCGTGACCTGCGATGCCAGCTGCCTGACGCACATCAACGGCGGGCTGAGCCGACTCGGCCGCTCAGTGCGCGTCCACCACATCGCTGAGGTGCTGGCGGGTCGCCTCTGAGCAAAAAATGGCACGGACTCAGCCGAGTCCGTGCCGCGTGTTGATCGGTTAGTGCGCTCAGTTAGCGGGCTGCACCACCATCGCCGAGCCGCCGCCGCGTCGGGTCGGCTCAGCGGCTGCCAGCATCGCGCCGTCGGGCTTGACCACGATGCCCGTCGCCGCGCCGATCTCAGCCGTGCCGCGCAGCTCGTGACCGAGCGCGATCAGCGCCTTGCCCAGCTCCGACTCCTCGAACTTGCTATCGACTTGCGTGAAGCCCGTGTTGCGCTGCGAGATGCGCGGCGCGGCGATAGCCTCGTCCATTGACAAGCCGAAATCGAGCAGGTTCACGGCGATGGTCAGCGCGGTGGTGATGATCGTCGCGCCGCCCGGCGAGCCGAAGCCCATCACCGTGCCGTCGGGCGCCACCACGATAGTCGGCGCCATGCTGCTGCGCGGACGCTTGCCCGGCATCGAAGTCGGTCAGCTCGTTATTGAGCAGGAAACCGTAGCCCGGCACCACGATGCCCGATCCGCCAATCGACTCGATGGTGAAAGTGACGCTCACCACGCCGCCGCCTATGCCGCGCGCCGTAGCGCCCGCGCCACCCTGCGCGAGGGCTGTGCCGCTCAGCATCAGGCACAGTGCGAGCGCCACAATCGTTAAAACACTTTTCGCAACATTATCGGGAATCTTTTCTTGGCAGAGATACGCCCTCCTAGAGAGTTAGTGCTGAACAATCGTTTGGGCAATGCCTCGCCTCGTCAACTTGCACAAAGAGCGGGGAGATTGCCGAACGAGGCGCCTTTGTTTACACTTAAAAATACCCGTCACGAGTTTTTGAGTGCCTGCCATGCGCATCAACATCAACTGGGTCAATCAGCACCTGATCAACGAGCTGTACGCCGCGCCAATCGTCAATAGCGTGCTGCACGACGGCTTCGATGTGGTGCTAGTCGACCTGATCGGCGGCGAGCAGATCGCTATCCACCTGATCGAACGCGATATCGACGTCGCCTACATCCAAAGCATCCTTGAGCATAACGCCGCCAACGGGCGCTTCACCCTCTTCTTCCTCTGGAGCGCCATGCTGCTGCCCGAACACGGCGAGCGCTACCTGCCCTACGACTGGATGACGACCCTGCTGGATATCTACGGCGATAAAATCTACGCTTTCGAGAATTATGGGCAGAATGCGTGGCTGTTCCCCGTCCATTTTGAGCCGCGCGAAGGCAGCTTGTGGCGCGATGTGCGCTACGGCGAGGCGCTCGATATGGCGGCGTTGCGCTGCCAGACCGTGCGCACGGAGGGCAGTTTTTTGAACGGGGCGTGGCGCATCGCCACCTTCAGCGACGATCCGCAACCCTACGAGCGCCGTCGGCGGGCGGGCAGGCATCACCGTGAGCCGCAACGCAACGCGCGCGCCGCCATCTTCGATCACTACGACGTGCTGGGCGTCGCCTACGATGCCGATCTGGAGACGATCAGGCGCGAGTACCGCCGCTTGGCGCTGCAATTCCATCCCGACTACAACAAAGCGCCGGATGCTACCGAGCGGATGCAAGCCATCAACACTGCCTACGCCAAGATCGTCGAGTATCTGGGCGAGAGCGAGCCGAAAAGCTCCGACTGAAGCCAGCCCTCAGGCGCTGCTCATCGCAGCGCGCCCGCGCTTGTGCTAAAATGAACATATGCGCTGCTGACAGTGACCTTGAGAGAGGCATGAAGCACTTTCTGCGCGTGGTGATGCTCGTCTGCGCCTTGAGTCTGAGCGCTTGCCGTCAATCGGCGCAACCGACGCCCACGCCCGATCCCGATATCCAGCTTGAATGGCTGAACGCCGACAGACCGCTGCGCGTCGGTGCGGATGCGTTGGTCTTCACTTTGCGGAACGCCCGCGCCGAGCCGATTCAAGGCGCGGTGATCGAGGTGCGCGGCGATATGACCCACGCCGGCATGATCCCCGTCGACGGCAAGGCGGAGGGCGGCACGGAAGACGGGCGCTACGTCGTGCCGTTCGAGTGGACGATGGGCGGCGACTGGATCGTGACCGTGCGCGCTACGCTCCCCGACGGGCGCGCGACTCTACGCCGCTATGACGTGCAGGTGCGCTCCCAATGAGCCGCGCCGAGCCGCTCTACCGCCCCCCGCCAGACGTCTTGCGCTTGCCCCTGCTGGGACGGCTGCTCAAGCATCGGCGCGGACGGCTGCTCTTTCAAATTCCGCTGCTGATCGTCGCCGCGCTGCTGATCTACGACGGCTTCACGGGCGAGCAGATCGCCTCGCGCAACTTGGCGACGGTCGGCGCGTGGGTTCACTATCGCGGCGTCGTGATCCTCGCGCTGCTGCTGGCGGGCAACTTGTTCTGCATGAGTTGCCCGTTCACGCTGCCGCGCACGCTCGCCAAGCGCTGGGCGGGGCGCGGAGGGCGCTTTCCGCGCCTGTTGCGCAACAAGTGGCTCGCCATCGGCGGCTTGTTCCTGATCTTCTGGCTCTACGAAGTGACCGACATGTGGGCGAGTCCGCTGCTGACGGCGTGGGTGATCGTCGCTTATTTCATCGCCGCCTTCGCCTTGGAGCTGCTCTTCAGCGAGTCGCCCTTTTGCAAGTACATTTGTCCGCTGGGCGCCTTCAACTTCGCCTACAGCACGCTCTCGCCGCTGCAGATCGGGGTGCGCGATCCGAAGACCTGCCAGCGCTGCGTGGGGAAGGAGTGCCTCAACGGCAGCTACAGCCCGCAGCCCGTGATCTTGGTCGATCAGATCGGGGAGGCGCCGCCCATCCAGCACGACTCGCGCGGCGTGCTGGGCTGCGGGACGTTGCTCTACGCGCCGCAGATCAAGAGCAATATGGATTGCACGCTCTGCCTCGATTGCGCGCGCGCCTGCCCACACGATAACGTGATTCTGGGCGTTCGCTCGCCCCTGCGCGAGCTAGGAGCGCCGCGCAGCCTGCCCCGCCGCTGGGATGTGAACTTTCTGCTGGTGGCGCTCGCCTTCATGGGCATCGTGAACGCTTTCGGGATGGTGCCGCCCGTCTATGCGTTGCTGCGCGAGATGGCATCCGCGCTCGGCACGAATGCGGAGTGGCTTCTTCTGTTGATAATCTTCCTTATCGGAAGCCTCGCCTTGCCCGCCCTCTTGAGCATCGGCGCGGCGTGGCTGGCAAACGCTCTGACGGGCAAAAAGCAGCATCCACGTAGCTTACGCGATACTTTCGCTGCTTTCGCGCCCGCCTTCGTGCCGATTGGCGCAGGCATTTGGGCGGCGCATTATGGCTTCCACTTCGTGATCGGCGCGCTGGTGATCGTGCCCGTCTTCCACAACTTCCTGCTCGATCACGGCGTGACGCTCTTCGGGACTCAGGTCAATTGGAAGCTGGGCGCGGTCATCGATGCCGAGCAGTTCGCCGTAGTGCAGGTGATCTTGCTGATCGGCGGCTACTTGCTCAGTCTGATCTTGGCGCGGCGGATCGCCGCCCGCGAGTTCGGCGCGGCGCGCGCGCAACTGGCATTTCTGCCCTATGCGCTGCTCTTTTTGGCGCTGCTGCTGGCGGCGTTCTTCATCTTCAGCCAGCCGATGGAGATGCGCGGCACGCCTGAGCTAGACGGGCTCTTTCACTGAGCCTCAGCTTGTTGCGGCGTGCCGAGCCATTGCATCGGCTTGCCATCGCCGCCGTTGCGCAACATGATGATCTCCGCCATGATGCTCACGGCGATCTCGCGGGGCGTCTCGGCGTTGAGCTCCAAGCCGATGGGCGCGCGCACGCGGGCGATCTGCTCGCGGCTGATGCCGCGCTCCTCCAACGCCTTGATGGTGAGCGCCCAGCGCCTGCGGCTGCCGATCAAGCCGATGTATGGCACGGGCGCGTTCAGCAGAGGCGGGAAGAGCTGCTCATCGACGGGCAAGCCGCGCGTGACGGCGGCGATGTAGGTCTGAGGCGTGAGCGGGATGCGCGCGGCGACCTCGGCGGGCGGCGCTACCACGTAGCCATCCATGTTGGGGATGTGATCGGGGCTGCACAGCTCGGCGCGGTCGTCGCTGACGATGACGCGGAAGCCGAGCCACTTGCCCAGCTCTGCCAGCGCCTTGCCGACGTGCCCGCAGCCGATCACCACTAAGATCGGGGCGATGTTGTACGGCTCGACGTAGATATCGGCGCTGCCACCGCACACGCCCGGATCGCCGTCGCGCAGATCGTTGAGCGTGTAGCTGACCAAGCGCGGCTGCCCGTCGGCGAGGGCGGCTAAGCCGTCTTGGATCACGCGGCTCTCCATAGCGCCGCCGCCGACCGTGCCGATGGTCTTGCCATCGCTGTAGATCAGCATCTTCGAGCCGGCGTGGCGGGGCATCGAGCCGTGCGTGCGCACCACCACCGCCAAAGCGACGGGCAAGTTCGCCTGTTGCGCCTTGTAGAGCGCTTCGAGAACGTTCGATTCATCCATGTGGCGTCCTCACGGGTTGTTTTTGGCTAGACTCGGCGAGGATTGTACCCCAAAGACTCGCCCGTTGTTGATGGATTGCCAGCCTGTGGAACGGCTGAGCTTTCCACAGGCTGGTTGGGAGCGCTTAGCGGCGCGGCGTCGGCTCGTAGGTGGGCGTCGGCGGCAGGAAGAAGGGCAAAGTCGGCAGCGGAGTCGGCACTTCAGGGTTGACGGCGCCCAGCCAAGTGCGGAAAGCCGTCTCAGTCTCGAGGAAATTCATGCCCGTGACCGTCTCGATGGCGGCGCGTTGGGTGCGCCCGCTGCGCACGAGCTCCCAAGCGCGCCGATGCGCGTCGGCGCCGTAGGTCTCGGTCAGCCAGACCCAGAACATGTAGCCGACGTCGTAGGCTTCGCGCCCGCCCGGTCCGCGCTCCTGCAAGGTGGGCAATCTGCCCTCGCGCGCCCAGCGGCGCACGCGCTGCTCGATGCGCGGACCGCTGCGCAGCTCGAAGAAGGTGGCGCTGCCCTCGATGAACCACGTCAAGCCTGAGGTGCCGCCGTTGGCGTACTGATACAAATGCGCCACCTCGTGCAGGACGGTATCGTTGGCGACTTCGTCAACTGGCTGGATGAACGGATCGTAGACCTGCGCTGTGGCGCCCCACGACTGGCTGGTCTGCCCGACGACCACCAAGCCGCCGCCGACCGTGCCGCGACCGGGCGACCACTCCGCCCACGTCTCGAAATCGGCGTAGATGATGGCGCGCGGCTTGTAACCGAGCGGATTCGCCCAGTTCAGCTCATAGAAGGGACGCTGGCGCTCCATCGCGGCGATGGTCAGCGGTCCGATCTCATCTGGCACGCCGTCCTGCCAGAAGACGATGATGTCATCCGACTCCATGCGATGCCACTTGCGGGTGTTATCGGCGTATTCGGCGTATTGGCGCGGCGTCTCGTAGATGTTGCCGACTTCATCCTGCAGCACCCACCAATATTCCACACCCGCCCACTGCGGCACGGCGTCGCCGGGCGATTTCTCCCACACGGCGACCATCTTCGTGCCGCTCTCGTCAATGGTGGCGAGGCGGCGCGTGCGGCTGCTGACGGGCGAATGCCGCCACAGGGCGGCGGCGCTCACGATCTTGCCGCCTGTGCTGGTGGCTTCCAGCGTGAAGGTGAAGCCTTTCGGGAAATTGCTCTCGAAGGTGCTGTTGAGGATCGTCCACTGGGCGTTGCCGCCGTTGTTGGTCGGGCTGGGCGGCGGGGTGGCGGTCGAGAGGAAACCGCTCTGTGCCGCGGCGGGCAGGCTCGCCACGATCAGCGTCAGGGCGAGGAATGCGGCTAGAGCGCTGAAAAACATCTCACGTTTGAACATCTGACTTCTCCTAGAAACTCATCTCTCAGGGACGGCGGGGCATTGGCTCGTGGGTTGGCGTCGGGAAGAAGAACAGGGTCGGGGTGGGCGCGAAGGTCGGCGGAATCTCGCGCAAGCCCAGCCATTCCCGCCAGGCGATCTCGTATTCATCTAGGCTCAGCCCCGTGACGGCTCTCAGCGCCGTCTCGAAGGTCTTGCCGTCGTTGACTAAGCGGATGATCGCGCCGAGACTCTCCAGTCCCCAGCGCTCGTACAGGAAGGCGACCAGCGAGGCGGCTTGGGCGTACCAATCTCGCACGCGCGGCAGATCGTTGCGCCCGATGATGGTGCGAGCGTCCATGACGGCGAGGCGCTCCAGCTGACCCGTCCGCGCGAGGATGCGCACCCGATTGATCTCCTCCGCTAAGCCCTCTAGCTCGTTATTGACCGCCTGCCCCTCGTTGAACCAGATCGGGATGGCTCTGGTGCGCGAGCCCATCCAGTAATTCAGGAAGGCGTGCGCCAATTCGTGCGGAATCAGCTGATTGAAGAACCATCTCTGCCGATTGGCAGCCACTTCAGCGCGACAAGCCGCATCGCAATTGGGGATGTCAGCGACGCGCGTCTCATCCAGCCAGCCGAGCGTGATGCTGCCGATTGCCACGCCGCCGATCCAGCTCTGGCAGCCGAAAGCGCCGTAGATGGTACAGAAATCGGCTTGCGAGTTGAAGACCACCACACGCAGCTCATCATCGGGCGCGAAACCGCTCGCTTTGGCGGTGTGATCGAAGCCGCGCCGCGCCACATCTAGGAGCGCCCTGCCAAACGCCTCATCGCGCTCGTACCAATAGACCGAGACCTTGCCGTCGCTGAGCATCTGCCAAGCGCGAGTCTCATCGCTGATCTCCGCCTTGACCTCAGGCGTGCGATGGCGATTGCCTTGATCGTCGATCAGCTCCCAGCGGTAGAAGATGACCTGCCAAGGCGGCATGGTCTGCGTGCGCAGCTCCCAGACGTATTCGAGGTCGAGTTGGGCGGCGGGCTGCTCGACCTCAACGCGATAGGCGAGGTTAGCGCTGAAGGAGCGCACCCGCCAGATGATGCGCGCCGCGATGATCTTGCCGACCTCGCTGCGCGCCGTGATGCGGAAGACGAACGAGTCGCGGTAGCGGCTCTCCACCGATTGGCTCAGCACGCTGATGGGCGCATCGGCATGGGCGGGCGCAGGCATGAGCAACGGGAGCGCGCTCAAAAGTAGAGCGCTGAGCGCGAGGCAAAGGGACAGCAGGCGGACGTACTTCATAGGGCATCACTCAGCTAAATGGACGATTGCCACGCCGCAAACAGCTCGGCGAGGTCGGCGAAGATGGCGTCTGGGACGATGGCGCCGACTTGATCGGCGCGGCTGATCCCCGTCAGCACGAGCGCGCTCTTCATGCCGATGTTTTGGGCGCCCAGAATGTCGGTATCGAGGCGGTCGCCGACCATGAGCGCCTGCTCGGCTGATACGCCAAAGTAGCGCAACGCCGCCTCGAACATAGGCGCGGCGGGCTTGCCGATCAGGTAGGGTTGCTGCCCGGTCATGGTCGCCACCGCGCTGACCAAACTGCCCGCGCCCGGCGCGACCTCGCCATCGGGCAGCGGGAAAGTAGCATCGGCATTGGTGGCGATGAAAGCCGCGCCCGCCAAAATGCGCTGACCGCCGATCTTGAGCTTCTCGTAGGTCAGGCTGCGATCCAAGCCGACCACGACGATCTGAGCGCGCTCAGGCTCGAATGGGTAGCCGCGCGCCGCGATCAGATCGATCAGATTCTGGCTGCCGATGGCGTAAAAGGGCGTGCCTTGTGGGAAGCGCCGCGCGATCACCTCCGCCGTCACCCCGCCCGAGGTGATGATCTGCTCAGGCGCGGCGGGGATGCCGAACGCCTCAAGGCGCTCAAGGTACTGAGCGGGCGTGCGCGTGCTGTTGTTGGTGATGAAGGCGTAGGGGATGCCCCGCGCGCGCAGAAAAGTGAAGAATTCTGGCACGGCGGGCAATTTTTCGTGCTCGCGCCAGACCACGCCATCGAGATCGAGCGCGCAAGCCCGAATCGCGTCTAGATGGAGCATTCAGCCCTGCGCTCCAAAGCGCTTGCGGATGAATTCGAGCGCCACCGGGTCGATCAGATCGGGATGATCGTCGGGCGACCAGCGCTCTTCGAGGTTTTCCATGCCGATGAACGACCAGAAGCCCTCCTGCGCCGCCTCATCCCACACGCCATCGACCTCGCCGTTGTAGTGACCGGTGCGCTTGAGGATCGCTTTGAGTTCGGCGGCGAGCGGCGCGTTGATCGGGATGCGCGCGGCGGGATCAGACTTGCCGAAGTACAGCTTGTGCATCTCGACCAGCTCGGCGAGGCGCGTCACTGGATCGGGGTGATCGTCGACCCGCAGATCGAGCATTCGGTCGTTATCGCCACCGTAGCCGCCGCCCGCCTTGACGATCAGCACGCCCGCCGACTGCCTGCCGCGCTTATCGCCCCCGGCGCGGTCGGCGGCGTGGAGCGCCGCCACGAGCCGATCTACCAACTCGCCGCCCGTGTTTTGGTATGTGTCCGCCATTGCCTCAATGACGTGCCGCCCCACCAAAATGTTGCCCTGACAGGCGAAGCCCTCCCCGACATAGTGACCGGCGTAATCGAAGCACTCGGCGCCCGTGTGCGCCGCTGCGCCGCCCTGAGCGTCCACCAAGCCGACCTGCCGATGCTCGGCTTCAGGATCGCTCGCCAGCAGCCGCGCGAGGGTCTCTTCGGCGCTCAGACCTTGCGCCATCAGCGCCAAGCCGTCTTTGCCGAAGCTGACTTTGGCGAAGGCTTGAGTCGCCACGGCGCCTGCGCCCGCCTGCGCCCAGCTGACCACCGCCGCCGCCGCCAAAAATTTGCTGGCAACAGCGACGCCCCACGCCTGCGCTTGGGAGTCGTACGCCACAATCGAGAATGTCATGCCCGCCCCACCTTTTTACTTCAAAGTATAGCCGATCCTGATCGTCGGCGGTAGCGGCGAGTTTGCCGAGCGCGCGCCCTCTTAGGGTATACTTAAGTAGCGCTCACGTAGATGAGGATGGCGGTATGATCCAGCGCATCAACCTGAAAGTGATGGTGATCGATCACGATTTTTACGCGCTGCGTGCTCTCAACAGCTACATGGCGTGGGATCGGCGTACGCGCGTTGTCGGTTTGGCGGAGTCGTTTGAGCAAGCGCTCGCCCTGTTGGGCGATCTGCCGCAGGTGGAGTATCCCGACGTCATCCTGCTCGATTCGGACACTTACCCTGACGCCGAACTGAATCGCGTCATCCGCCATTTGCGGCAGCTGATGCCCAGACTGCACCTGATCTGCCTCGCCCATCAGAGTAGCGCTGCGCGCGTTCAACTGACCTATGACGCGGCGGCGCGCGCCTACTTCTTGCGCAACGAGGTGCGCTTGCTGCTGATGAACGCCATCATTTACGCCATCCAACGCAGGTTCGCCGTCACAAAAGGCGTGTTGGCGGCTCTGCAGGCGGCGCGCTCGCCTCTGCTTGAGGTGGTGGAGGTCTTGCCGCGCCCGCGCGAGTACCCGGAGCTGACCGAGCGCATCCGCCAAGCGCTGTGGTTGTATGTGATCGAGGGGATGCCCGCCCAGCTCGCCGCCGATGAGATGGGCGTCAGCCCACATACCGTGCGCAGTTACATCAAAGAGGGCTACCGCATCCTTGAGACGCACGACGATAGCCAGTATCCTGAGGATATGAGTCCGATTGAGCGCGCCTTCATGCGCTTTACCGCCCTTGATCTGCACGGCGCCGCCTCAACCGACCCTGACGAGGATGAGCGCCGAAAAGAGGCGTGAAAAAAGCTGGACATTCAAGACGGCGCTGCTAAAATTTTAGGTGAACTTCCATCATTGAGTGAGCGCTTGCCCCTATGCCTGCCAACAAAGTCTGGGTGCGGGTCTGTTCGCTGGCTGATCTGCCAGAGGATCGCGCCGTCAACGTCCATATCAACAATCAGCGCCTTGTGATCGCCCGTTGCGGCGATCAAGCACATATCGTTCAAGGCTACTGCACGCACATGCTCTACGCCCTGAAGGACTCAGCCGTCAAAGACTGCATGATCACCTGCAAGCTGCACGGCAGCCAGTTCGATCTACAGGACGGCAGCGTGCAGAGCTGGGTCACGCCGATGACTGAGGAAATCCGCACGCGCAAGGCGCTGCGCACCTACCCGACCGAAGTGCGCGACGGCGTGATCTACGTGGCGTGGAACGCCGAGAGCGCCGAGAAAGTGCGCGTACGTCTGTGATGAACCCCTCCAGCGAGCTGCCCATCGGCGAGACGTTCGCCTCCGACCTCGAAATTTGCTACGAGGTGCTGCTGTACCTCTCCAGCCGTCTGGCGCGCCTGCAGGCGGGCGAGGCGTTGGAGTACTTCAGCGGCGATCCGAGCGCTGAGGCGAAGATCAGGGACTGGTGCGATGCGCGCGCCTACACGCTCCTCGCCTGCGAGCAGCAGCCCGATGGACGGTGGCGTTTTGTGATTCAAAAGGGCTAGAGCGATGTCCGAGCAAGCTACACCTCCCTCTGAAACGCTGCCAGAGCCAACCGAGAGCGGCAGGACTTTCCGCCGCGAGTGGCTGATCGTGCTGGGCATCTTTACAGCCGTCACGCTCGGCATCATGTTCGCCATCGAGGAGTACGGCAGACAGAGCCTCGCCGCCGTGCCGACGCGCACTTTCAGCCCGCCCGCCCAGCTGCGCGAAGTGCGCCTCGAGCAGTTCGGGCTGAGCCTGCTCGCGCCCGCCAATTGGAGCGATCCGATCATCCGCGATGCGCACAGCTTCGTCATCTCAGCCGATGGCAGCGCCGATACCCGCACGACCGCCGCGCCGTTCCTCTACGTGGTGGTGGATGCGCTGCCCGTCTTCAGCCGCCAACTGAATTTCCGCACCGACCTGCGCGAGCCGACCGCTCAGCTCGATGCGCTGGTCGAGGCGCTCAATCGCAACGGTCCGCGCTTCAAGAGCTCCTCAGTCTTCGGCGGATCGCCTTACCCCGCCGCCATTGTGCGCGGCTTCGAGCGCGGCAACGAGCTGACCATCATCCTGATGCGCCTGCCCGATGATCGTTGGCTGTACATCGGCGCGCAGGCAGAGGCAGCCCTCTTCCGCGCCTACGAGACGAGCGTCTTCCTGCCCGTCGTGAACTCGATCCGCCTGCTGCAGCCTTGAGCCATGCGCCTGCTGCACCTCTCGCTGACTAATTTTCGCAGCTACGCGCGCCTTGAGCTGCCCATGCCCGAAGGGGCAGTCCTGCTATGCGGCGCGAACGCGCAAGGCAAGACCAGCCTCCTTGAAGCCATCTACTACCTCGCCACCGGGCGCTCTCCATGGACGACTTCGGATCGCCAGCTGCTCAATTGGCGCGCCGAGAGCGAGATTTTGCCATTCATCCGCATCGGCGCGGAGTTGTGCAGCCGTCGCAGCGCCTTGACCCGCCTTGAGGTGATCATCTACAAAGAGGCTGAGAATGGCGGCTTCCGCAAAGAAATTCGCGTCAACGGCGTCAAAAAGCGCGTGCTGGACTTGATCGGCAACCTGAACGTCGTGCTGTTCCTGCCCCAAGACCTCGCCCTGATCGAAGGCTCGCCCGTTGATCGCCGCCGCTACTTGAACATCACCCTCGCCCAGACCAATCCGAGCTACGCCGCCGCCCTACAGACCTTTGACAAGGCGCTCAAACAGCGCAATGCGCTGCTGCGCCACATCGCGGAGCGGCGCGCAGCGCCCCGCGACCTCGCCTTTTGGGACGATCAGTTCGTGAGCGCCGCCAGCGTGCTGATCGCGGGCAGGCAACGCCTGCTGCGCGACTTGGAGCAGCTCGCCGCCGATATCCATCGCCAGCTGACCGACGACGCCGAGCGCCTTGAGCTGCACTATCTGCCCAGCTTCACGCCGACCCCGCGCGGCGACGGACAGCTCGCCTTCAACCTAGAGGGCGTAGCGCTGGACTGCCAACTGACTCCTGATGAGATCGCCGCGCAGCTGCGCAAGGCGCTCGCTGAGCATCAGCGTGAGGAAGTGGCGCGCGGCATCACCTTGATCGGACCGCAACGCGATGAATTGCGCTTCTCGGTCAACGGGCGCGATTTGGGCTTGTACGGCTCGCGCGGGCAGGCGCGCACGGCTGTCCTCGCCCTGAAGCTGGCAGAATTGGCGTGGATGCGCCGCGTCACCCAAGATGAGCCCATCTTGCTGCTGGATGAATTCATCGCCGAGCTGGACGCCCGTCGGCGCGCCTTTCTGCTGGAGCGCATTCAAGTCGCCTCGCAAGCGCTGCTGACCACTACCGAGCCGGATATGTTCACGCCCGCCTTTTTGCAGCGAGCCGCCGTCTGGCAGGTGCGCAGCGGGCAGATCAGCCCTAGCGCTTAGCGTCCTAGCTGGCGGGCGCGGCGCGCGGGATGCCGATGGTGAAGGTCGATCCTTCGCCGAGGCGGCTTTGCACGTCGACGATGCCGTTATGCATCTCCACAATGCGCTTGACAATCGCCAAGCCCGAGCCTGTGCCTTGGTCTTCGAACTTTTGGCGGTCTATTTGGTAGAACATCTCGAAAATATTGGGCAATTCTTCTTCAGGGATGCCGCGCCCGCCATCGCGCACGTGGAAGTAGATGTAGCGCTCATCGAAAGAGGCAGAGAGCATCACTTTTGAGTTGGGCTTATCGCTGAATTTGATGGCGTTATCGAGCAGGCGGGTCAGCACGATTTTTAAGTATTCGGGATCGCCTATCAGGGCGGGCAGGGCATCGGGTTGGACGATTTCGAGCGTGACGCCGAAGTCCATCAGGGCTTGCTGAACGTCCTTCTGAACGGCGTTGAAGATGCTCTGCACCTCGTCAATCTGTCGCTTGCGCCACGCGAAAGTGGCGGCTGCTTCGCCCGTCTCCAGCTCCACCAACAGGATGAAGTTCTCCACGAGGCGGCGCAGACGTTGCGCGCCGCTGTTGATGCCGCTCAGGAACTGCTTGATGTCCTCGAAGGGCATATCGGTGATATTGCTGCCATCGAGTAGATCGGAATAGGCGACCACGTAGGTCAGCGGAGTGCGGAACTCGTGATGCAGCACGCTCAGGATGCGCCGCTTGATCTCGGTGACGCGCGTCTCTTGAGTCTGGCGGAGTTGGCGGCTGCGGCGCAGCTTCGAGGCGATGCGCACGACGAGGTCATCGGCATCGAAGGGCTTGATCACGTAGTCATCAGCGCCCAACATGCGCCCTTCACGCACATCTTCCTTTTCGCCCTTCGCCGTCAGGAAGATGAAGGGCACATCGATCCATTTGGGATTGCTTTGCACGGCGGCTAGGAACTGATAGCCATCCATTTCGGGCATCATAATGTCGGAGACGATCAAATCGGGCGGTTTGGGGCTGCTGTGCATCACGCGCAAGCCTTCAATGCCGTTGGCGGCGGTCAGGACTTGATAGCCTTGTAATTCGAGCATATCCCGAATGCCCTCCATCAGCGGCTTGTCGTCTTCTAGGACGAGAATGGTTGCACTCATGCTTGAGACCTCATTCAATACACTCTGGCAGGATGCTTGAGAGCTTCATTGAATTGTACTGCAAAAGGTGGCTAGTTTGCTTCGTTTCTTAATTGATTGTTCAGGCGCATTCTGTTGCGTTAAAGGCAAAAACCACGCTGATTGGCTTGCATCTGTTCAATTTTCCAATTGGCGGGTAATTTATGTGCTGTACAATCTTTCACGAGAGTTCACTTTCCAACAAAAGGACGCTTCCCTATGCGCCGTGTGTTAGTAGCCTTATTTGTTTTGGCGATCAGCTTCAGTTTTGTGCCTCAAGTGCCGACTCACGCCCAGAGCAACGCTTTGATCGTGGCGGGGCGCTTCACCGATGTGATCACGCTCGATCCCGGGCGCGCTTTTGAGACCACCAACCTGATCGTCCATCACGCCACCTACGAGACGCTCCTCAACATCAACGCCGACGATCTCTCCAAGATCGTGCCGGGCTTGGCGGAGAGCTACAGCATCTCTGAGGATGGCTTGGAGTATACCTTCGTGCTGAATCCGAACGCCAAGTTCGCCAGCGGCAATCCCGTCACCGCTGAGGACGTGCGCTTCTCGTGGACGCGCTTGCTCAACCTCAAAGGCGGTCCGTCCTCCTATC
The DNA here is from genome assembly GCA_938005675.1 of uncultured Anaerolineae bacterium. Taxonomy (GTDB): domain Bacteria; phylum Chloroflexota; class Anaerolineae; order Aggregatilineales; family UBA2796; genus CP2-2F. Next base: position 4,535 of record CALKXH010000025.1, on the reverse strand, counting down.
TGACCGATTTCGGCTTCAAGAGCATCGAAGCCGTCGATGAGCGCACCGTCAAGGTGAGGCTTGAGTCGCCGCAGCCCGCCTTCGCCAGCGTGGTGACGGCGCCGGCGCTCAGTGTGCTGGAGAAAGCCGTTGTGGTGGCGCAGGGCGGCACGGATGCCGAAAATGCCGATCAGACCGACGCGGCGAAGGATTGGCTCGATCAGAACTCGGCGGGCTCCGGTCCGTTCATCCTGACGCGCTGGTCGCCCAACAGCGAGATCGTGATGGTGCGCAACGAGAACTACTGGCGCGGCGCAGTGGCGCTGGAGGGCATCACCTTGCGCGTGACCAACGATGCAGCCAGCGCGTTGCAGCTGGTGGCGCGCGGCGACGCCGATATCGCCTTGGGCGTGGACGCCGACACGGCTGAGCAGGCGCGCGGCAACGCCGATCTCAAGCTGAACATCGGGCAGACGCTCAATTTGCTCTATCTGGGCATCTCGCCCAGCGAGTTCTTCAACCTGCCCATCAGCGATGCGCGCGTGCGCCAAGCCATCGCCCACGCCATTGATTACGACGGCGTCATCGCCTTGACGGGCGGCTTTGCCGACCGCCCGGCGGCGATGTTGCCGCTGGGCATCGCCGGCTCCGACCCGAATCTGCGCTACACGCGCGACCTCGATAAGGCGCGCAGCCTGCTGAGCGAGGCGGGCTATCCCAACGGCTTCTCGATGACGCTCTTCATCGGCAGCGGCTCTACAGCCGGCGTGCCGCGCGAGGTCATCGCCGCCAAAATTCAGGCAGACCTCGCCGAAGTGGGCATCCAGCTGGAGATCAACCAGCAGACCACGCCCAACTTCCTGACCGCCTTCCGCGCTCAGGAGCTGCCGATGGTCATCAGCGCCTGGACGCCCGACTACCTCGATGCGACCATGTGGACGGCGTTTTTCAGCAAGGCGGATAGCGGCGTCTCGCGGCGCTTGCGCATGGATGTGCCGCAGATCGCCGAGCTCGCCGACCAGATCGCTGCAGAGCGCGATCCGATGGTGCGCGAGAAGCTGCTGACCGACTACGTCAAGGCGCACGTCGAGGCGGCGGTCTTCATCCCGCTGATCCAAGAGCAGTACATCGATGTGCTGCGCAAAAACATCGAGGGCTACGTCTTCCACCCCGTCTACCTGACCGAATTCGCGGGCGTCCGCAAGTAAGGCTCGCTTTTTCCACCCGCAGGGATAGGCTGATCGGTCTATCCCTGCTTTATCGAGGCAGAGAGCTATGTCGCTTGTGCGCTACATCGCACGCCGCCTGATCCTGAGCGTGCCGATGCTCTTCGGGATCACGCTGGTGCTGTTTATGATCTACAACATCGTCCAAGTCGACCCGCTCGTCATGATCATCGGCGAGCGCGCCATGGATAATCCGCAGGTCGTCGAGGCAGCCATTCGCAAATGGGGCTTAGATCGCCCGATCTGGGAGCAGTACTTCACGTATCTGACCAACATCCTGCGCGGCGATCTCGGCACCTCGTTCCTGACCCGCCGCCCCGTCCTAGATGACCTGCGCACACACTTGCCCGCCACCATTGAGCTGGCGGTCAGCTCGCTCTTGTTCGCGGTCGTGCTGGGCATCCCGCTGGGCATCGCGGCGGGCGTCTACTTCGGCAGCCTGTTCGACCGTTTCGTCTGGTTCATCTCGCTGCTGAACGGCTCGCTGCCGCCCTTCTGGACGGGGCTGATCTTCCTGTTCGTGTTCTACTACTCGCTGGGCATCGCCGCCGGACCGGGACGTTTCCCGCCGCGCATGGATCGCCCGCCCGCCGTCACCGGCTTGCTGACCCTCGATTCGATCCTCGACGGCAACATGGCTGCGCTGGGCGGCGCGCTCAGCCACTTGCTCCTGCCGACGGTCATTCTGGGCGGCTTCACCTTGGCGCTGGTCTTGCGCGTGACGCGGGCAGCCATTGTGGAGGAGATGCGCCGCGAGTACGTCCGCACGGCGCGCAGCAAAGGGCTGGCGGAGCGCCTCGTCATTGTGCGGCACGCTTTGCGCAACGCGCTCTTGCCGCTGATCACTATCATCGGGCTGGCTTTTGCCGGCTTGCTGAGCGGCGCGGTCATGACCGAGACGGTCTTCGATTGGGCGGGCATCGGGCAATATCTGGTGCGCGCCGCCGCCAGCCTCGATTATCCCGCCATTCAGGGCGGCACGTTGCTGATCGCCATCATCTACGTCATCGTCAACCTGTGCGTTGACGTCCTGTACAGCATCCTAGACCCAAGAGTGCGCCATGGCTAGTTCACTCACTCTCAGCGGGGCAGAGCGCCTGCCACAGCGTGTATGGCGGCGCGATCTGCTCAGGCACATGCGGCGCTACCCCTCGCTGTGGATGGGCGCTGCGATGTTGAGCCTCTTCGGCGTGTTGATCGCTCTCGCGCCCATCGTGGCGCGGTATCCGCCCAACCAACAGAACCTCGCCATGCGCTTGAAAGCGCCTTCGGCTGAGTATCTCTTCGGCACGGACGAGCTGGGGCGCGATATTTTCAGCCGCGTGCTGCACGGCGGACGAATCTCGTTGCCGGCTGCGCTGATCGTGGTGGCGGTCTCGCTGACCATTGGCGGCTTGCTGGGCGCTTTCGCCGGTTTCTTCGGCGGTCTGATCGACGACGTCATCATGCGGCTCGCCGATGTCACGCTCGCCTTTCCGGCTGTCGTCTTGGCGTTGGCGATCTCGGCGCTGCTCGGACCGAGCCTGAACAACGCGATTGTGGCGGCGTGCGCCGTGCTGTGGCCCGAATACGCGCGCCTGATCCGCTCTCAGGTGATCGTGACGCGCACTTTTGAGTACGTCACGGCGGCGCGCTCGCTGGGCAGGCGCGAGGTCGGCATTTTGCTGCGCCACGTGCTGCCCAACGCCTGGACGCCGATCCTGATCAAGGCGGCGCTGGATGTCGGCGGCGTCATTTTATTGGTTTCGGCGCTCAGCTTCATCGGTTTGGGCGTTAGACCGCCGACGGCGGAATGGGGCTCGATGGTGGCGCTCGGTCGCACCAAGTTCTACCAGTGGTGGGTGGCGACCTTCCCCGGCTTGGCGATCCTGTTCTCGATTTTGGCGTGCAACTTGATCAGCGAGGGCTTGCGCAATTGGCTCGATCCGCGCACGTGAGTTTGCCCGTGCGCCTCGATAGGCGCTCGGCAGAGCCGCTCTACCGCCAACTGGCGCGCGCTTTGCGTCAGAGCATTGCCGAAGGCGCGCTGCGCGTTGGCGATAAGCTGCCGCCCAGCCGCGAGCTTGCCGCTCAGCTGGGCGTGAGCCGCATGTGCGTGGTCAACGCCTATAGCGAGCTGCTCAACGAGGGCATCCTCGCTGCTTCGGCGGGACGCGGCACGTTCGTGGCGGAGACTTTCGATCTCAAGCGCGATCCGATCACTTTGCCGTCGGTGGCGGCGAATCCGTCGGCGGGCGAGCTGCCCTCTGAGCATCTGATCGCGTTCAGCGGCGGCGCGCCCGCCGAAGAATTCTTGCCAGTCGCCGCCATCCAGCGCTCAATTCAAGCGGTCTTAGAGCGCGACGGGGCTGCGGCGGTCGCCTATGAGGAGACGGAGGGCTATCCGCCCCTGCGGGCGGCAGTAGCGCAGCATTTGGCGTCGCTGGGCATCCGCACGGGCGCTGAGAACGTGCTGATCACGGGCGGCTGCCAGCAAGCGCTCGATTTGGCTGTCCAAGCGCTGCTGAACGAGGGCGATGCGCTGCTGACCACCAACCCGACCTATCTGGGCATCCTCGATATCGCGCGCATTCGGCGCTTGCGCGTGGTAGGCGTGCCGATGGATGGCGAGGGCTTGCGCATTGAGCTGTTGGAGTCGGCGATCCTCGCTCATCGTCCGCGCCTGATCTACCTCGCGCCGACGCACCACAATCCGACGGGCAGCGTGATGCCGTTGCAGCGGCGGCGCGTGCTGTTGCGCATCGCCGCCGCCGCCGCCGTGCCGATCCTCGAAGACGGCGTCTATCACGAGCTGAGCTATGGCGCTGAGCCGCCGCCGCCGCTCAAAGCGCTGGATGAGTACGGCATCGTCATCCACGCCAACGGCTTCTCAAAGATCGTCTTGCCCGGCGTGCGCATCGGCTATCTGATCGCGGAAGGGGCATTGCGGCAGCGCGTTCTGCGCGTGAAGCAAGCCGCCGATATCTGCACGCCGAGCCTGAATCAGCGCGCTATGCATCATTTTTTGGTCAGCGGGGCGCTCAGCGGTCACCTTGATCGGGTGCGGCGCGCCTGCCAACAACGCCGTGACGCCGCGCTCAAGGCGGCGCAGCGCTATTTGCCCAAAACGGCGCGCTGGGCGGCGCCGACGGGCGGAGTTTACCTGTGGATCGCGCTCCCAGAGGACGGCGTGACAGCGGCGCAGCTGTATCCTGTGGCGTTGCGGCACGGCGTGAGTTTCGCCATCGGCGCGGAGTTCTTCACGGGCGAGGGCGAGCCGAGCGCGCCGTATTTCATCCGTTTGAATTTTGCTCAGCAAGCCGTCGGGCGGATTGAAGAGGGAATGAGACG
>CALKXH010000024.1 GCA_938005675.1 uncultured Anaerolineae bacterium | reverse complement strand
CCGACGGCGATCAGGGCGACCAGCAGCTCGCTGCTTGCATCACGGCGCATGAGTTTCCTCTGCCTTAGGAGGCTGCACGGGCAGCGCCATGTTGAAGGTGCTGGAAGCGCCGCGCTCGGATTCGAACCACAGATAGCCGTGATGCGCCTCAGTGAGCGCCCGCGCAATCGACAAGCCGACGTTGCTATCGCCCAAGCCCGTCACGAGGGGCGTCTCGGCGCGGAAGCGGCGGCTGAAGACTCGCCCTTGCTCCTCAGATGGCACGCCGCCGCCAAAATCGCGCACGCTGATCACGACCATCTCGGCGGGCTTGGGGGGCGGCGCGCCGTTCAGAGCGGGCGGGCGGAACGCGCGCTCGTGTTGGGCGCTCAGCAGCACCTCGCCATCATCCGGCGAGGCGCGGTAAGCGTTGGAGAGCAGCTCCACCAGCACTTGCTGCAAGGCGTTGCGGTCGCCGTGAATGGGCGGCAAGCTATCGGGCAGGCTCAGGCGCAAGGTGATGCCTTTCTCCAAGAACTGAGTCTGGGTGGCGGTGATGGCGTCCTCGATCACCTCGCTGAGGTCAAGTTGCGCTATCTGCAGCTTGACCTGACCGCTATCGATAGCGACCACGCGCACGAATTCCTCGATCAGCGTGGCGAGGCGCTCGCCGTTAGACTTGACGCGCAGCAAGAATTGACGCTGCAGATCGCCCAGCAAGCCGACTGACTCGTTCAGCAGCAAATCCACGTAGGCGGTGATGGCGTTGAGCGGGTTGCGCAGCTCTTGCGCCATGCTCAGCAGCACTTCGAGGGTCTCGGCTTGTACGAAGGCGCTTGGCGTGTGGCTGGCGGCGCTCAGCTGGCGGCGGGCTTCGTCGAGCTGCTCGCGCAGGCGTCGAATCTGCTCCTGTGCGCGCAGGAGCTGATGTTCTAGCTCGCTGCGTTCTTCGGTCAGGTCGTCGATCATGGTTTTGAGCGCCCCGATGCCCTCAGCGCCGAGCTGTTGCAGCACCTCGCGGTTGCCCTCCACGCGGGCGAGGAGCTGATCGCGCTCGCTTTGGAGGGCGGCGCGCCCAGCAGCCAGCCTATCGCGCTCGCTGAGCAGGGCAGCCATCTCCTCCTTGAGCTTATCGCGCTCGGCGGCGGCGCGCTTGTAGTTGTGCAGGGCGGCTTCAAGGTCTTGCTGCATGGCGGACATCTCAGCGACCATGCGGGTGCGCAAAGCCTCCCACTGCTCGCGCTCGCTTTGAGTCGCTTCGCGGTCTTGGCGCAACGAGTCGCGCTGACGGGCGAGCGCTTCGCGGTCGCCGGCGAGGCGGCGCAATTCGTTCTCAAGGGCGGCGATCTTCGCCTCGCGCTCATCGGCGGCGGCGATCAGGTCGCGCACGCGCTGCAGCTCGGCGCGCAGGGTATCGCGCTCCTGCGCAGCCCGCTCAGCTTGCGCCTTGTAGCGACTGCGCTCGTCGGTCAGGTTCGCCAGCGTGGTCAGCAAGCCGCTCGGACCGCCTTCGATGCCCAGCGCGCGCAGCTGCGCCTCGACGTCGGTCAGTTGGGCGCGCAGCTGATCGCGTTCTGCCTCAAGGCGCGCCCGTTCTTCGCTTTGGCGGGTCAGCAGCTCGCGCAGCAGAGCCGGGGCGGTGTTATTGCCCTTGCGAATCTCGATCAGTTGGCGTTCGAGCAGCTCTTTTTGCGCCAAAAGATCGTCGCGCTCCTGCTGCAGGACGCGCACGACGGTGCGCAGCATCTCATCATCGCCGCCGCTGGCGCTGGCGAGTTGCGTTTGTGCCTCTTGGAGGGCTTGCACGAGCTGCTCGCGCTCCGCCTCAAGGCGACGGCGCTCGGTCGCCATTTTGTCGATGCGTTGCGAGATGGAGAGTCCTTCGGGATCGTCCGCCACGATCTGAGCGATACGGCTGCGTTCATAGTCCAGCTCGATCTGCAGCTCGCGCACAAGCGCGCTCAGTTCGTTGATCTGGCTGCGCGCCAACTCAAGGCTCGCTTGCATCTCGGCGCGGACGGCTGCCGTGTTGCTGATGGGCTGATCGGTCGGCTCGGCGCCCTCCATGACGGCTTGAGCGGCGTTCCGTTGTGCCTCCAGACGGGCGCGCTGCGCCGCGCGGCTGATCAGCAGCAAGCGCGCCGCCGCCGGCGCGATGCTCTCCAGCAGGCGGCGCTCGCCATCGCGCAGATTGCGCTGCGTGTAGGGCAAGGCAACCACCAACACGCCGACCAGATCGCCTTCGCGCGTGAGCGGCTGGAAGTAGACCGGTCCGATCTTTTGAATATCTAGGCGCGTGTACAGATCGACCATCTCGTTCAGGTTCTGATCGACGGAGAGGCTGTGCTGCAAACGCGATGAGAGCGCCTGTTGCAAGGTGGGCTGTTCATCCAGCTTGAACGCCATAGCTGGGATGGCGCGCTGCTGCACCACATCGAAAGCCGCCAAGACATCGGCGTAATCTGGATCGTCGACGACCAGCAACGCCGCCACGTCCGCCTTGACGACCGACGCCGCCGCGATGGCGATCTGGCGCGGCAAATCCTCGGGCGATTCGCGCTCCAGCATCATGCCGATGGTCTTCAAAAGCGTGATCGACTCGCGATCTGCCGTGCTATCGAGCAAGTTGGTGGAAATATTGGTGAGCGTGGAGACGGTCGCTTGCGCTGCGCGCTCATCGGCGAGTTGCATCAGCCGCCTGACCACCAAGCGATAGACGACGACCGGAAAGAGCGGCATGGCGATCAGGAAGGCGAGGCGCACAACGCCGATCTCGTTGCCGCTGAGTTGCCCGTCCAGTACCCCGTAAGCGGTGTGGGCGTAGCCCGCCAAGACGATCAGGCTGAAGAGCGCTTTCAAGGGCGCATCGGGCAAGCGGCGAAAGCCGATCAGCAAAAGGGACGTCCACAGCGCGCACAGAGCAGCCGTGCCGAGCGCCCAGCCGATCCCGAAGGGCGTGCTGTTGAAGGCGACTTGCGGATCGAAAGCTGTGAACCATGTATAAGCTGTGTAGGCGTAGGCAGCCGCGATCAGCACCAAGAGGGCGAAGAAGAGCAATCTGGGCGGAACGCGGCGATTCTGAGCGCCACTCCGAAGGGATGGCACTGCCTCAGCCCGCCAGAAGGCATAGCCGATGCAGGCGATCACCAACGCCTTGACCGCCCGCTCCAGCGGCGGCAGGATGGCGGCGCTGGGCTGCCCGCTCAGCAGGACGGCGAGCGCGCCGCCCATCAGCGCCAGCCATCCGATCAAGACGCCTGCGCTCGCCCAAGCGTAGAGCGCTGCCGCGCGTTCCTCTGAGCCGCGCAAGCGCTGCCCAAGCGCCATGAACAGCGTCGCCCCGCTCAGCAAGAGCATCGCCATGAAATACAGCAAGGCAACTGACGGCTCGGCGAAGAGCGTTAACAAATCAGGCGCCACAATCCTACCCTCATGAACCTAATTGGCGCGTCAGCCCGTTCAAGCGCTTCTGATCGTGTATCATAGCACAAATGTGCCGCCCCATTGCATGGCGCGCGTTGGAAAGCCGTTAGAGATCGGCAGAGCCAGGTGCGTCTAATCCTCAGTGCCGCCATCGCGCAGGAGCTTCAGGTCTGCCTCCACCATGCGATGGATCAACTCGGTGAAGGTCATGGTCGGCTCCCAGCCGAGCTGCCTGCCCGCCTTGCTAGGATCGCCAACCAGCAAGTCGACCTCAGCCGGGCGCATGAAGGCGGGGTCTTGCACCACGTAGTCGCGCCAATTCAGCCCGACGTAGCTGAAAGCCGTCTCCACCAACTTCTGGACGGTGTGCGTCTCTCCGGTGGCGATGACGTAATCGTCGGGCGTGGGCTGTTGGAGCATCAGCCACATGGCGCGCACGTAATCGCCGGCGAAGCCCCAATCGCGCTGCGCATCGAGGTTGCCCAAGCGCAGCTCCTTCGCCATGCCCAGCTTGATGCGCGCCACGTTGTAGGTCACTTTGCGGGTGACGAACTCGATGCCGCGCCGCTCGCTCTCGTGGTTGAAGAGGATGCCGCTGACGGCGAACATATTGTAGCTCTCGCGGTAGTTGATGGTGATCCAATGCCCGTAAGCCTTCGCCACGCCGTAAGGGCTGCGCGGATAGAGCGGCGTGGTCTCGCGTTGCGGCACTTCCTGCACCTTGCCGAAAATCTCGGAGGATGAGGCTTGGTAGAAGCGGATGGCGGGGTTGACGTGGCGGATGGCGTCCAGCAGGCGCGTGACGCCCAACGCCGTCACGTCGCCGGTGAAGACGGGCTGCCGCCACGAGGTCTGCACGAAGCTTTGGGCGGCGAGGTTGTAGACCTCATCGGGTTGCGCCTCGCGGAGTGCCTCTTGCAGCGAGGTCTGATCGAGCATGTCGCCTGAGATCAAGTGAAGGTGATCTTGGATATGGCTGATGCGCGAAAAGCGTTGTGTGCTGGTGCGGCGCACCAAGCCGTAGACCTCGTAGCCTTTCTCCAGCAGCAGCTCGGCAAGATACGAGCCATCTTGCCCTGTGATGCCCGTGATGAGCGCACGTTTTGCCATGAACAGTTCGACTCCTCAACTGATGGATGAGAATTAGGACAAGCTAAGCGCTGCGCAGATGCGCACGCCATTCATTCAGCACGTCGGTCAGCGATTGGACGAGGCTGATCTGCGGCTGCCAGTCGGTATCCGCCTTCAAGCGCGCATACGAGCCGTACAGGACAGGGATTTCAATCGGGCGAACGCGCTCAGGGTCAACCCGCACCGTGATCGGAGTCGGGCTGAGGCTGATGAGCGTCTCAAGGACGTGCTGCATGGTCTGCGGGACGCCCGAACAGACGTTGTAGACCGCGCCCGCCGCGCCCAGCTCAAGAGCGAGGGCGTAGGCGCGCACCACGTCGCGCACGTCGGTGAAGTCGCGGGCGGCGGCGAGGTTGCCGACCGAGACAATCGGCTCGCGCTGACCGAGTTCAATCGCCGCGATCTGCGATGCCCAATTCGGCACGGCGAAATCGGTGCTTTGCCCCGTGCCGATGTGGTTGAAGGGGCGCGCCCGCACGATGTACATGCCATGCGCCCGCGCGTACTGCCATGCCAGCATATCCTGCGCGATTTTGCTGACGCTATACGGGCTGGAGGGGATGAAGGGCGCCTCTTCGGTCAGCGGCAAGGCGTCAGGCGCAGCGCTGCCGTAAATATCCGCTGAGCTGACCACCAAAATGCGCGTCGGCAGCTTGAGCAGGCGCACAGCCTCCAGCAGGTTGAGCGTGCCGCGAATGTTGACCTCAAGAGTCTCCCAAGGCGCGGCGAAGGAGCGCGGCACAAAGGCTTGCCCTGCCAAGTGGTAGATGCGCTCTGGGCGTAGCTGTGCCAGCAAGTCGCGCACCGCGCTCTCGTCGCGCAGGTCGAGCGCCCAGAGCTGGCAACCGAGCTGTTCGAGGGCGGCGCGCCTCTCCGAAGCCGAGAAGATCGTGCCGTGCAGGGTCAGATGCGGCATGTGCTGGCACAGATAGGCAAGCAGGTGTCCGCCAACGAAGCCACCTGCGCCGCTGATCAGAGCATTCACCAGTTTAAGCTAGTCCCTTCTACGCCTGCGCCCTTCAAATATACTGTGCGCAGCGCCGATCACCTTAAACGAAAACTTCACAAAGATCAAGAGAGAGGCAGGGCGGCTTGCAGCGCAGCATGAATCGGCACATACTTGAAGCGGATTGGCTCGCGCTACACGGAGCAATAGCGTATGAAGCGTTTAGGGATACTTTGTTTGAGCGTGGTGCTGTTGGGCGGCTTGCTGGGCATTCAGCCGACGCCAAGCCGCGCCGATTCAAGCGATCAGACTGCGCAGCTCGCCGCGCAAGGTGGGACGGGCATCGTGGCGACCATCAAAGCGGAGCGCTTGAACGTCCGTCGCGTGCCGCGCGCCAACGGCAGCATATTGGGCGTGCTGACCCGTGAGAGCGTCGTGCCGCTGATCGGGCGCGATCGCGTGGGCGCTTGGCTGGAGGCGGTCACGCCTTTCGGCATCGGTTGGATCAACGCCCGTTGGGTCAGCACGAACGCCAGCATTCTGAATTTGCCGATCACAGATGATCAAGTGTTGCCCTTTGCGACCGTGATCACCTCAGCGGTCGTCTTCGTGCGGCGCGGACCATCTGTTGAGTACCCGATCGTGGATCGGCTGCGCATCGGCGATGAAGTGGACGTGATCGGCTTGCACAGTCGGAACACGCACGTCGAGGTTGTGACGCCACGCGGTCGGCGGGGCTGGGTTGTGCTCGAAGCTGTGCGCGTCGAGGGCGACTTGAGCGAATTGCCCTTCAGCGATCTGACCGTGACGCCTCTAGCCAAAGTCAACACTTTCCGTCTGCGCGTGCGCCAACTGCCCAGCCAGACGGCGCCCGTGATCGGCAAGGCGCGCTTGGGCGTCGCCTATGATATCGTGGGCGTGACGTCGGACGGCTTGTGGCTGCAAATCACAGGCGACTTCGGGCGCGGCTGGGTGGCGCGGCGCTTCGTGATCGTGATCGGCAACTTGGGGCAATTCGGCTTGGATCACTAATCGGAATCGTCGGGGCGCTCGCGCTCGCGGAAGCTGAGGCGTATGGGCGTGCCAAGAAAGCCGTAAGCCTCTCGAATCTGGTTCTCAAGGTAGCGCTCGTAGCTGAAGTGTAGCAGCTCGCGGCTGTTGATGTACATCAGGAAAGTGGGCGGATCGACGCGCACTTGCGTCCCGTAGTAGATTTTCAGGCGACGCCCTGTGCTGCTGGGGGGCGCGTGACGTAACTGTGCCTCACGCAGCAGTTTGTTGAAGGCGCTGGTCGGGATGCGCGTGAGGCGCTCCTCTTGGACGCGGGCGGCGGTCGGCAGCACGGTGTGGATGCGCTGCCCGCTCAGGGCGCTGATGAACAGGATCGGCGCGTAGCTGATGAAATCGAAGCGCTGGCGGATGATGCGCGTGAACGCGTTCATGGTGTGTTCATCTTTCTCGATGGCGTCCCACTTGTTCACGACGATCACGCAGCTGCGATGGGCATCCTTGATCATGCCGGCGATGTGCGTATCCTGCGCCGTGACGCCTTCGGTCGCATCGATCAGGAGCAGTGCGACGTCGGCTCGCTCTAGGGCTTTGAGGGTGCGGATCACGCTGAATTTCTCGATGCCGGGCGCGATGCTGCCACGCCGCCGCAAGCCGGCTGTGTCGATGAGCGTGACGGGCATCCCCTCCCACGTCAGGCGGGTATCGATGGCGTCGCGGGTGGTGCCGGCAATCGGGCTGACGATGGCGCGCTCCTCGCCCACCAAGCGATTGAGCAAGCTGCTCTTACCCACGTTCGGTCGCCCGAGGATGGCAATTTTGAGGCTGTCATCTTCGGGCGCGTCGAAGTCTTCGGCGGGCGCGCGCTGGAAGGCATCCACGATGGCGTCGAGCAGATCGCCGGTGCCCGTGCCGTGCAGAGCGCTGATCGGGTAGACCGCCTCGCCCAGACCCAGCGCGTAGAACTCGAAAGCATCGGTACGGCGCGCCTCGTTATCGGCTTTGTTGGCGGCGATGATGACGGGCTTTTGAGTGCGGCGCAGAATCTCGGCGACTTCTTGATCAGCCGCCGTGATGCCCTGCGCCGCATCGACCAGCATCACCACCACGTCGGCGTCTTGAATGGCGATCAGGGCTTGGGCGCGGATTTGCGGCACGAAATCGACGCTGGCTTCGGAGAGGGGCGCATCCATGTGCGCCTCGAACAGCTCGATGCCGCCGGTGTCAACGAGCGTGAAGGCGACGCCGCGCCAATCGCTATCGCCGTAGATGCGGTCGCGCGTAGTGCCGGGCAGCTCGCTCGTCACGGAGCGCTGCTCGCCGATCAGGCGGTTGAAGAGCGTAGATTTGCCCACGTTGGGGCGCCCCACAAGGGCGACAATCGGTTTGCGCATGGCTTAATCGCTAAGCAAAAATCCCCGTTGTGCGCGGGGATGATGCATGGGCGCTAAGGGACTCGAACCCCTGACTCCTTCGGTGTAAGCGAAGTGCTCTGCCAGCTGAGCTAAGCGCCCATCTGAAGTCATTTTACACCAGCAGCTGAGGCTTGGTCAAGGTAGATGCGGTCTGCAGCGCCCATCTCAGGTCAAGCCCAAGCGTTGACGGCGCTCTTCGAGTTGCGCCTCAAGGGTCAGGTCGCCCGCCTCCGCCTCGATCTCAGCCGAGAGGCGGCTGGTCGCCATTTCGAGGCGCGCGTCGGCTGTATCCAGCTGCGCGCGCACCTCTTCCATGATTTGGCGCGTGCGCATGTCCGAGATTTTATCGATGTCCTTGATCGAGCGCGCCACGATGTTCTTGCTGCGGATCAGCTCCAGCATGGTCGCCACCTGATCGCGTTGAGCGTGCAGCACGTCCACCTTGCTCTGCAAAATCTGGACGATCTCAGTCAGCAGGTTGTAGGCGCGGCTCTGGCGCTCATACTGGACTTTGTAGGTCTGGGCGATCTCCATCAAGTTGTTCAGACGCACCATATGCGCTTTCGCCAACGCCTCTTTGCCGCTGCGCAGGGCTTGATCGATCTGCAAATCGAGCCGTGCGGCTTCATCGGCGGCTTGATCGTACTTGTTGCGCAACGTCCTGACCGTGACTTTCAAGTCCACCAGCGCGCTTTGGATCAGTTTCATGCTGTTCTCGGCTTGGCGGATGTACTCGTCAAAAACCGCCACTGAGTTCGTCTGTAAGGCGCGATCAACGATGCTGTGCAGCGTTGCCGAGATCAAAACGCCGATTTTTTGCAGGAGATTCATCCGTATCGCTCCAGACCTTGCCGCAATGGATTTAAGCTATTGTAGCGCGAAAAGCTGAGCTTTCGCTAACAAAAGTGGCACGCTCGCCCAAAAATTGCCACAATCAGCCTGTATTGACGATTCAGAGAGGTATTCCATGCGTCGTTTTATGCTTTGGGCGCTGTCAGCGGCGGCTGCGCTCGGATTGATAGGCTTAGCTGCGCCGAGTTTTGCGCAGGGCGACCCGACCGCCACGCCCGCCTCGGCGCGCCCTTACAGCGATCTGACCCAAGTCACCACAGTGGCGGGCTTCCCCGTCTTGGGCAATCCTGAGGCAACCCTAATCCTCGCAGAATTCTCGAATTTTTCGTGTCCGGGTTGCGCCATGTACCGCCCGACGGTCAAGCGGATCATCGAGGCGCACGTGCGCACGGGCAAGGCGCGCTTCATGCTCCTGCCCATGGTCTTCGGCGTGGGCGAGGATCCGTCCTTCCTCGCGGCGCAGGCGGCGCTGTGCGCAGGGCGGCAAAACGCCTTCTGGGAGATGCACGACGCGCTCTTCGAACAGCATAACGCGCAGGGCGCTCAGAGCTTCAACCTGACCACGCTGCGCGCCACTGCGGAGAAGCTCGCCCTTGATGCCGAGGCGATCAGCGCCTGCATCGAGGCGGGTGAGACGGTCGAGGTGATCGTGAACGCTGCGCGCTTCGCCGATCAAACGGGCATCCGCTTCACGCCGACCCTGATGTGGTCGGTTGACGACGGGCGCACGCTGGAATGGTTCACGCAGGCGGACGGAAGCCGCTACGAGAGCGGCGTGCCGTTTGAGGACGTCGATCAGCTGGTGGCGCGCGCCATTAGCGGCGAGCTAGTCGCCGCGGTGCAGGCGACCGCCACCGCCCGCGCGCAGATCACGCCAACCGCCCGCGCCAACCCATTCGCCAACCTGACCTATCAGTCATGGCGCAGCAATGACGGCATCCTCGCGCTGGAGTTTCCGAGCGGCTGGCGCGCGCAGGTCAATACCCAGTCTTTCAGCCCGATCTCCTACATCTTCACGCCCGTCGATGACGAGTCGCTGGGCGTGGGCGTCCTCATCGTGCCGACCAAAGACCTCGGCATCCCTGATTTGGCGCCCACCACCACGCCCGCCGAACTGGCACAACAAATCTTCGGAGGGCAAGAGAGAACCACAATTCGTGAGGTGGCAGCTGGACGCGAGGGCGAGTATCGCGGCGTGGGCGTGCGCCAGACTCAGCAAGATGTCAATCCGCGCACGGGTCAACGCCTGAGCATCGAGCGCGACATCTGGATTTTGGCGCTCGATCCCACCACCTTGATCATCATGCAGGGCGTCAGCGCAACTGAGTTCTGGGAGGACACGCAAGCGGTCTTCGCGCAGGCGACCAAGACCCTTCAAGTGGAGCGCGCGGGCGCCCTGCTCGCCCTTGAGCGCGTCTTCAACCCGACGCCGACCTTCACGCCGACCTTCAACCCAACCGCCGACTTCATCGACCGTGGCACAGCTGTGGCGCTGCAGTTCACGCCTTTCCGCAGCGCCGATGGCGCCATCAGCTTTGAGGCGCCTCAATCGTGGCGCGTCGAGCCGAATCTCGCCTCCAGTCTTGTCGCTTACAACCTGTTGCCGCCCGCCGATCCGATCAACAACAACATCGGTCTGACGGTGCGCACCGTCGGCTCGCTGGGCGTGGCAGGCGTCAGCGGGACAGCCGACGCCTTGGCGCTGATGCAAGCCGTCTTTGGGCGCGAGCCGAACGTCACCATCGAGCCTGTGACGGCGGGCGCGCTGAAAGGCGCGGGCGTGGTGCAGTACCAGTCGGTGGCGGATCGCGTCGGAGGCGGCTATATTGACCTTGAGCGCCGCTTGTGGCTGCTGGATGTCGCGCCCGGCTACGTACTGCTTATCCAATCAAGCAGCGCGCCGTCGCAGCGCATACAGGTCAACGCGGTCTTCGACCGTTTGACTCAGACGCTCGTTCTGGACGCTGACATCAGTGTAGCGGCTGTTGAGGCGCGCCTGAACGCACCGCCCGCCACGCCTACGCCCGCCCCGACCATCGCAGGCTTCGTGCCCGTCTCCATCGGCGAAGGACCTTGCGTTGGCGTGCCAGACCCTGAAGACGTGGTCGTGCCGCCCGATGGCAAGGGCAAGCAGTATAGCGCCCCTGAGCAGGTCATCAATCCCGCCCACACCTATTGCGCCATCCTGACCACCGCCAAGGGGCGCATCGTCATCCAGCTCTATCCGCAGGTGGCGCCGCAGCACGTCAATTCGTTCGTCTTCCTCGCCCAGCAGGGCTTCTACGACGGCACAACCTTCCATCGCGTGATTGAGGGTTTCGTGGCGCAAGGCGGCGATCCGACTGGCACGGGCACGGGCGGCGCGGGCTATCGCTTGCCGCTTGAGGTCAATCCCGTCGTCAAGTACGACCGAGTCGGCGTGTTGGGCATGGCGCGCACCAGCGATCCGAACTCGGCGGGCAGCCAATTCTTCATCACCTACGCGCCGTTGCCCAGCCTCGATCCGAGCCCTCGTAGCGCAGGCTACACCATCTTTGGGCAGGTGGTTGAGGGCATGGAGGTCGTCCAGCAGCTCGCGCCCCGCGACCCCCAGACTGCCACCAGCGAGGGCGATCTGCTGATCTCCGTGCGCATTGTCGACTTGGGCATCCGCTAGAGCAGCCATTGCAGCGCTGTGACGGCTCAGGTCGCCACAGCGCTGCACAGTCAGAGCCTAGGCGGCTAGATCGCGTTATCCTCGTGGTAAATGCCGAACTCGGCGCGGAAGACGTCCATGATCTCTTGCAAGGTGGCGTAGCTACGCACCGCCTCCAGGATGAAGGGCATCAGGTTTTGCGTGCCGCGCGCCGCCTCGCGCAGCGCCGCCAACGTGCTGCCGACGCGCTCGTTATCGCGCTCCATGCGCAGCTGCTGCAAGCGCGCCACCTGCCGATCATAGCCGTGCGGATCCATCTCTAGGATCGGAATCTCGATCTTGGCGTCGGGATCGGCATAGCGGTTCACGCCGACGATGATCTGCTCCTCGCGCTCGACTTGGCGCTGGAAAGCGAAGGCGGCGTCGGCGATCTCCTGCTGGAAGAAGCCGCGCCGAATGGCGGGCAAGACGCCGCCCAGCTCCTCGATGCGGCGGAAGTAGGCGTAGACGGCTTTCTCGGTCTCTTCGGTCAGTTTTTCGAGGAAGTAGCTGCCGCCGAGCGGGTCGATGGTGTTGGCGACGCCGCTCTCATGGGCGATGATCTGCTGCGTGCGCAGCGCGATGGTGACGGCTTTCTCGCTGGGCAGGGCGAGCGCCTCATCCATGCTGTTGGTGTGCAGCGATTGCGCCCCGCCCAGCACGGCAGCCAGCGCTTGAATCGCCACGCGGATGATGTTGATCTCAGGCTGCTGCGCCGTCAGGCTGACGCCCGCCGTCTGGCAGTGGAAGCGCATCAGCCATGAGCGCGGGTCTTTGGCGCCGAAGGTCTCGCGCATTTCGCGCGCCCAGATGCGCCGCGCCGCCCGCAGCTTAGCGATCTCCTCGAAGAAGTCGTTATGCACATTGAAGAAGAACGAGAGGCGCGGCGCGAACTCATCGATGTGCAAGCCGCGCGCCAATGCCCAACGGACGTACTCCAAGCCGTCGGCGAGGGTGAAGGCGAGCTCCTGCACGGCGGTGCTGCCCGCCTCGCGGATGTGATAGCCGCTGATGCTGATGGTATTCCACAGCGGCATGTGGCGCGTGCCGAACTCAATCGTATCGGTCACGAGGCGCATGGATGGCTCAGGCGGGAAGATGTATTCCTTTTGCGCCGTGTATTCCTTCAGGATGTCGTTTTGGAGGGTGCCGCGCAGCTGATCCATCGGCACGCCTTGCTTCTCCGCCGCCGCGATGTAAAACGCCCAGACCACCGCCGCCGGGCTGTTGATGGTCATGCTGGTGGTCACCTCGCCTAGCGGGATGCCCTCGAAGAGAATCTCCATATCGCGCAGCGAGCTGACCGCCACGCCGCACTTGCCGAACTCACCGAGCGCCTCAGGCGCGTCGGTATCGTAGCCCATCAAGGTGGGCAGATCGAAGGCGACCGATAAGCCCATGTTGCCTTGCTCCAGCAGGTACTTGAAGCGCGCGTTGGTCTCCTCAGCCGTGCCGAAGCCGGCGAACATGCGCATCGTCCAGAGCTTGCCGCGATGCCCGGTCGCGTGGATGCCGCGCGTGAAGGGATACTCGCCCGGAAAGCCCAGATCGCTCATGTAATCGAAGTTGGGCAAATCCAGCGGCGTGTACAGGCGCGCAATCGGCTTGCCGGAGGTGGTGATGAACTCCTCGCGGCGCTCAGGCATTCGGGCGAGGGTCTTGTGCAGGGTGGTCTCTTCCCAGCGGTCGCGCTCGTGTGCCAGCTCTTCTAACTTTTTGGCGTCAAACATCGGATGCCGCTCCTGATCAACTAACAAGCGTTCATTTGGGACTGCTTCCAATTGTAGCACAGAGCGCCCGTCCGCGCGCTGCGCCCTATCTTGACATTCGCGTGCCGCGCTGCTATGATCGCCGCCCAATAGCCCAACACACAACGGCTCTTATCCAGAGCGGCAGAGGGAACAGCCCGATGAAGCCGCAGCAACCGCCGAAGCGTCGGAATGGTGCTAATGCTGGCAGCATGTTAGGCTGAACGATGAGAGCAGACCCGCCCCGCGCGCTGACCTCCGCCTAGCTATCTCTTGCCGCCTTTGGATGCGTGCCTGTGCTTGTGAACGCATTCATAAGGAGTATACGTCTGTGTCCAACAACCTGACCTTCATGCGCTCGCCGCAGTTCTTCTACACCTCCGAGTCGGTCACTGAGGGGCATCCCGATAAGATGTGCGATCAAATCTCGGATGCCATCCTCGATGCCCTACTGGAGAAAGACCCGATGTCGCGCGTGGCGTGCGAGACTGCCACCACAACCGGCTTGGTGGTCGTGATCGGCGAGATCACCACGGAGGCGTACGTGGATATCCCGACCATCGTACGCGACGTGGTGCGCAACATCGGCTACACGCGCGGCAAGTTCGGCTTTGATGCCGACACCTGCGGCGTGATAGTCTCGATCAAAGAGCAGTCGGGCGACATCGCACAGGGCGTGGATCGCGCGCTGGAGAGCCGCACGCTCTCTGACGATGAGATCGACCGCATCGGGGCGGGCGATCAAGGGATGATGATCGGCTTCGCCTGCAACGAGACGCCTGAGCTGATGCCGCTCTCGATCTCGCTCGCCCATCGCTTAGCGCGCCGCCTCGCCGAGACGCGCAAGACCGGCGTGTTGCCGTGGCTGCGTCCGGATGGCAAGAGTCAAGTCACAGTTGAGTACGCCTACGGCAAGCCCAAGCGCGTGGATACCGTCCTGATCTCGACCCAGCACGCCCCAGAGATCACGCAGGAGCAAATCCGCGAGGCGGTCATCGAGTGCGTCATCAAGCCGACCATCCCTGAGGAGCTGCTGGACGCCCACACCAAGATTTTCGTCAATCCGACGGGGCGTTTCGTGGTGGGCGGTCCGCTGGGCGACGCCGGCTTGACCGGGCGCAAGATCATCGTGGATACTTACGGCGGCGTGGCGCGACACGGCGGCGGCGCCTTCAGCGGCAAGGATGGCACCAAGGTCGACCGCTCGGCGGCGTATATGGCGCGCTATGTGGCGAAGAATATCGTAGCGGCGGGCTTGGCCGATCGCTTCGAGCTGCAGGTCTCCTACGCCATCGGTGTGGCGCGCCCGCTCTCGTTGGCAGTCGAGACCTATGGCACTGGCAAAGTCCCCGATGAGGTGATCGAGCAGCTGATCCGCAAGCACTTCGATCTGCGCCCGGCTGCCATCATCCGCGACCTTGACCTGCGCAAGCCCGGCTTTCAGCGCGTGGCTGCCTACGGGCATTTCGGGCGCGACGATCTGGACGTGACGTGGGAGCGCACCGATAAAGCCGCTGCCCTCCGCGCCGACGCCGGCTTATAGCCACAATTCGAGCTGAAGTGGCTTGAGCCGAGCGCTCAAGCCACTTGAAAGGGCATCTTCAGCTGTCCAGCCGCCCTCACGCCCCTCAAAAAGCGCAGTTCATTATCAAAGCCTGAAGTGGCAAATGTCATCCTGCGCATTGCAAAGTGATGCGTTGGCGCCAAGCATCTGGTGCGCGATCAGAGCAAGCTGAGCCCCGTCAATCCTTGAGGGCTGCTCCAGAACAGGCGTTGGCATTGAAAGTTTTGGGCGGGGACGCACCTCGAAGTGCGTCCCCGTTCGCGCTCACTGCAGCTCGCGGCTGGTGTAGCCCAAGATGCGCCGCGCCACGATCAACAAGTTGATCTGACCGGTGCCTTCGTAGATATCGTTGATTTTGCCGTCGCGCATCCACTTCTCGACCAGCCACTCGCGGCTGTAGCCCATCGTGCCCAGCAGCTCGACGGCTTTTTGGGTCACCTGCGTGACGACCTTGCCGGCTTTGACCTTCGCCATCGAGGCTTCAAGGCTGTTGTGAGCGCCGTGATCGAGCATCGAGGCGGCGCGCAGCGTGAGCAGCCACGCCGCCTTGAGCTGAGCCTCCATCTCCAGCACATCGCGCTGGACGGCGCTCAGGCTGTGATAGGGCGCGCCATAAGGGATTTCGATGCCGTTCTCCGCCAATTTTTCTTTCAAAAATTCGAGGGCGGCGCGCCCGACCCCGATAGCGGAGGCAGCCACCATCGGACGAGAAGCGTCGAAGGTTGCCATGGCGCCTTTGAAGCCCGCCGTGCCTTCGCGCTGCACCACCTCGGCGCTGCCCAGCAGGTTATCGGCAGGGATGCGCGCGTTATCCAAGACGATGGCTGCCGTATCGCTGGCGCGGATGCCGTGCTTGATCTCGACCTTGCCGATCTTGACGCCTTTGGTGCCGGCTTCGACCACGAAGGGCTTCATGCCGGCGCGCCCAGCGCTGCGGTCGACCGTCGCCCAGACTACCACGATGCCGTCGGATTCCTCCAGCGCCAACTTGCCGTTGGTGCAGAAGATTTTCTCGCCGTTGAGAATCCACTCGTTGGTCTCAGGGTCGAAGGTAGCGGTCGTCTGAATGGCGGAAGTATCCGAGCCGGCACCTGGCTCGGTCATCGCCATGGCGCCCCACTTGGGCTCGCCCTCAGCGAAGCGCTTGAGGAAGCGCAACTTTTGCTCGGTCGTGCCGACTGCCTCAATGGCGCTGCCCGCCAAAAGCGGCGAGGGCATACACAAATACTGCCCGACGTCGCCCCAGCTCAGCTGCTCGGCGAGGAGAACCATGCGCACGTAGGTTGTGCCGGGACCCTCGCGCTTGGGCTTATCGCCGCCGTTGGTCAGACGTTGCAGCGCCTTCGCTTGCTGATCGCGCAGCACGTACCACATCGCCTTGATGAAGGAATGGGGGCGCTCGTGCTCATGCTCGTCTAGGTAGCGCGACTCGGGACGCATGATGCCCTCCGCCACGCTTTTGAGCATCTCGCGCTCTTGTAACAAACGCTCTGGAATTTCAAAACTGATCGCCATCGCAAAAACACTCCTGATCACTGGAAAATTTAGATCATGACGGCTGAAACCGCCAAAACTTAGCCTTGTCTTGCGCTGAAAAGCCCAGCATAATCTCCTGAAACAGCACACTCGTCCCTTGACGATAACGGATGTATGACGATGATCCGATACGAAAAACCGAAACGCGACAATCAGCTGGAGCGCGCCTTCAGCTTCACCGATGCAGACCTGAAAGAGAATATGCAAGGCAGGCTCTCCAATGCGCAAACGGCGCGCTTACGTCAGGAAGCCTACCAAACGCTCTATCTGGTCGTTGGCGCCTTGGCGCTGATCGGCTTCCTCGCCTTGCTGTCTTTCCGCCCCACCTCAGGCGATCTCTTCCTGCTGCTGAGTTGCCTGATCTTGCCCGCCGTCATCGCCTTTGCTCTGACGGTCGGGACGACTGAATCAGCCTTGAGCGCGCGGACGGTCAGCAGAGTTAGCGGCATGATCCACCTCGCCTACGGTATGCTGCCCTATCAGCCGCCTCTGCCCGACGACTTCAGACCAGTGCAGCGCGGCGTCGTGCTGGGCTATCAAGCCGCCTACCGCCTCGCCATCGCCGACCGTGAATTTCGCCTAGACCGCGATCAGTACGAGGCGCTCTCGGCAAGCTACGGCTACTACAACGTCTTCTTCGTGCCAACGCTGAACAAGATCGTCTCGCTACAGCGCATCGATGCCAGTGAGCCCGAGACGGCAGCCGGCTTGCCCGTTGACCTTGACATGCCCGCCAACGTAGTGCGCGGCGGCGCCTTGAACGACGAAGACGCCGAGCTGCTGCGCGGCTAGACGACCGCCAAGCCCTCGAAAGCTGTGAAGCCGCGCGCGTTGCGCAGCCAGCGCTCCACGGGATGCTCGCGGATGTAGCCATGCCCGCCCAGCACCTGCACAGCGCAATCCGTGACGAACAGCGCGGCTTTGGCGGCGTACTCTTTGGCGAGGTAGCTCTCGGCGGTGTAGTCGCCGTCAGGATCGTTATCTAGCTTCCAGGCGGCTTCCCACGCCAGCAGGCGCGCCGCATCGACTTCGATTGCCATCTCTGCCAGCATGAAGGCAATCGATTGCTTCTGGGCGACTGGCACGCCGAACTGGACGCGCGTCTTGGCGTAGTCGCGGGCGTACTCGTAAGCTCCGCGCGCCACTCCGACGGCAAGGGCAGCCAACGCCGTGCGGCTGTGGCTCAAAATGCGGGCGTAGCGCGTGCCTGCCTCGCCACCTAGCTTGCAAGCGGCATCCACGCGCACGTTGTTCAGCTGCAGGCTGTAGGTGGGCAAGGCGCGAATGCCCATCAATTTCTCGCGCTTGCCGATGCTCAAGCCCTCAGCGCCGCGTTCGATCAGGTAGCCATCGACCTTGCCCGTCTCGCTATCGCGCGCGTAGACCAGCAGCATTTGCGCTTCAGCGGCGAAGGGCACGTAGCACTTCTCGCCGCTGATCAGGTACTGGTCGCCCTCGCGGGTTGCCGTGGTGCGCGGCGCGTTGGCATCGAAGCTGATGCCCGCCTCTAAGAGAGCGGCGGTGAAGTAGGGCAGCTGCTCTGCAGCGGCGATTTGCGGCAAGATGTTGTGTTTTTGCTCTTCAGTGCCGCTGAGATAGACTGGATTCGCCACGGTGGTGGGCGACATGACCGCCAGCGCTAGAGCGAGGTCGCCCCATGCCAGCGCCTCCGCCGCGAGGACGTTGGTGACAGCGCTATGTTCGCCGAAGCCGCCGTACGCCTCTGGGATGCTGGCGGGCAGGATGCCCAACTCCCAGCCTTTTTGAACGATCTCAGGCGGGAAAGCATCTTCTTCATCGGCGTCGTGGGCGTGAGCGCGCACCTCTGTGGCGGCGAACTTGGTGATGGCGTCCACGAGCATTTGCTGCTCGTCGGTCGGTGTGAAGGAAAGCATTTTCAAAGAACTCCTTATCGCCTCAAGCATCTGAGCAGCGCCATCAAGAGCGGCGCAGCTCAAGCGTTAAATCTGTACAGAGCGGTATCCTTTTAAGCGTAACTCTACCGCAAAGC
>CALKXH010000023.1 GCA_938005675.1 uncultured Anaerolineae bacterium | reverse complement strand
TGGCAACTCATCTTAGTCATCTTAGCTCCTGTAAACGCTGAGGCGCGTGTTGTTGATCGCCTCGCCACAACAGATAGCGGTGGCCGTACTGTCTACTACATCGTATACGAATACGTGGTCAACGATCAGCGTCTGACCAATCGGCAAAGTGTGAGCCAAGATATCTACGCTCGTGCTAAGCGGGGTACGCGCCTACAAATCGAATATTCAAGGATTGCTCCAAACGTAGCGCGCATCCCTAGCGCAGTTGACCTGCTAAACATGTTTTTTTCTCAAATTGCAATACCACTCTTTCTTACACTAGTTGGACTCGGCATATTGGCCTTGGCGCTTTATGGTGAAGCTAATTGGCGTCGCAGGATACGACGCGCCAAGCTGATCGAGGGGCAGGTCTTGCAAGCTTGGACTGGAGAAGGGAAGGATTCCGACGGTGCCCGCTACACTGCAACTGTCCTCAGAGTGCGCTTCCAGACGCCGCAAGGCAGGATAATAGAGGGTAGGAAGAGCTACAACACATACGATCAACGCCTCAGAAAACGCCTCATAGACCACCCACCTTCTACCGAGAACACCGTCGCCATCCTTTATGTCGATGACAAGAACTGGGAATTGCTGTGAGTACGCGCTAATCCCCTGCTACGCTCTCCGATGGGTCGGGAGCGCTTTGTAGGGCGCGCAATTGATCGAAAACGAAAGCTCAACTTGCCAGAGCGGGCAATCAGTCAGCTGATCGGTTGCCCGCCTTTTGGAGAGTCTGCTCATGTTTGAGTGGCAAATTCAAACTTGCTTCTGGTCAGGGATAAAGCGGACTCGTTTGAACATCTCGATGGTGCTGGAACAGAGTGCGTTCGATGGCGCGGGCAGTGACTTTTAGTTCGCCCGCCCACAAGCGGATTTTGTCGAGATAGTCCAGCCAGTGCAGCACCTGCAAAGCGTCTCCTCTAGGGTCGTAATCCACTTCATTGTATAAATGTAGAACCTGCCAGACTCTTATATCGATGACACCGTAGCGTTCAGGGTCGGTCAGGGTCAAAAGCGCGGATGCAATCGGCACGCCTACGCCCTGCAGACGACACAGATGAAGGATGCGACGGGCTTCGTCGGGTGCGCTCAGTGCTTTGCGGGAAAGTGCCTGCACTTGTTCTTCGGTGTTGGCTGCCCACCGCCGACGAAGACGCTCGCGCGGCTCTTTCCATTTGCACATGCTCAGGAATTCGCTGCGCGTGAAAAAACCGACTTCACGGACGTGGCTCAAGGAAGCGATCAAAGGGGCAGTATCGGGGTATTCGTCGTGAACCAGACAAGCTGACAGCAGAGATGGGATGTCGGGGAAGCGTTTTTCCATGAGGATATCCCTGTTCCCCGAGATGGGACGCTTAGCTGCTACCTGAGCTGCGGGAGGGAAGGGATTCGAACCCTTGTCCCCGCTTTCGCAGGGAAACCGCTTAGCAGGCGGCCCCAATCGACCACTCTGGCACCCCCCCAATTGTATGCCCGCTATTGTAAACGCCGCTCAGAGCTGAGTCAAGGCAGAGCCGAAAAATCCGTGTTGACGCCTCTTAAAAACCTGTGCTAGAGTCGGCTTGTAGAGCGTTCGTACTGCAATTCGACATATGCTCTCTTCAGCGCCGCACCCAAGCGACCGCCGCATTCTCGCCGATCTGCTGGTGCAGATCGACTCTAGCCTGTTGCGCGCGCAAAACGGCACGGAGATTTTGAGCGCATTGCGCCCGGCGTTGATGCACTTTCAGTGCAAGGGCGCAACGCTCTACTTTCTCTACACCGACGCCAGCAACCGCCCTATCTACGCGAGCTTAGTTGCCGCCTCAGACGCTCTGGGCGAGCCGATCCCGCTCGCGCAGCTGCCTACGACCACTTTTCGCCTCGCCGATTACCCCTTTGTGGCGCAGACTATTGAGCAGCGGCAACCCTACTTCATAGAGGATATCTTCGCGCACCCGCAAGCCGACGATCAGATGCGCGCCTTTGCCCGCGCTGAGGGTTATACAGCCGTCGTTGCCCTGCCGCTGGTCTCCAACGAGCGCTGGCTTGGCTTGCTAGCGCTGATTTGGCGCGAGCGGCAAACTTTTAGCGATGCAGTGCGCATCTTCTTCAAGACGCTTCAGGCGAATGTCGCCTCTGTGGTGGCGGGCTACCGCTCCAGCATCGAGCGCGAAGAAGCCTACCGCGAGATCGAGCGGCTCTATCGGATCGGCAGCTTGGTCAACGCCGCGCAGAGCTACGCCGAGCTGGTGCAAGCCGTCGGGCAGTATGCCCCGCTCGGCTCGGTCAGCATCTCGATCAGCCACTTCGAAGGCTACGACCTTCAGCAAGCCCGCTACGCCGAGGTCATGGCAGTCTGGGGCAGCCACCCAGAGCGCGTCGGGATGCGCATCTACGATGGCGCGCCGCTGCCCTTCCCCACAGATTTCCAGCCGCACATGGTCACGGACACGAGCGATCTGAGTCAGCTGAGCAGCGCAGCCAGCCATCTTCTGCGCAGCTATGGCTTCGCCGCCTACCTCTCAGTGCCGCTCACCTTCGGCAAGACCGTGCTCGGCACGCTGAACTTCTTCTCCGAGACGCCGCGCCGTTACTCAAGCGCTGAGCAGCGCCTCGCCAAGGGCGTCGCAGAGTTGGTGGCGGTCGCGGTGGATCGCATCCGCCTGCGCGAAGCCTCTTCGAGGGCACAGCGGCGCACCGAGCGCATCGCTCAGATCAACGCGGCGCTCTTGATGGCGAGCGACGAAGCCGAGATCGTGAGCGCTTTCGCCGACTACGCCGCCGAGCTTGAGGCAGACGCTATCTTTCTGGGCTACATCGAGCCGACTGAGCCAGATTGCACGGTGCGCATCGTGGGCGTGCATACGTCCCAAGCGGGCAAAGGCTTGGAAGCGCTGCTCGGAATGCGTCTTCAGTTCGATGCGGGCTTCAAGAAGCACGCCCAGCAGTTCATCCTGATTGAAGATGCCCATCAGGATAGCCGCCTCACCGACCGCGAACGCGCCGTGCCCTTCGCGTATGGCGTCCAGTCCCTAGCCGTGCTTTTTTTGCGCAGCGGTCACGAGCTGATCGGCGTGCTATCTTTCAATTGGCTCGCGCAGCATCTCTTCAGCCCCGACGAAGCCGCCGTCTTTGAAGCGGTCTTGCCGTCATTGGCGGCGGTGGTGGGCAGGCGGCAGCTCTGGCTGGAACAAGCCCAAACGCTGGATAAATTGCGCCAAATGGATCGCCTGAAAGATGAGTTCCTCTCCAACATGAGCCACGAGCTGCGCACGCCGCTCAATGCCGTGATCGGGCTTTCGGATGTCATTTTAGAAGGCATGGATGGCGATCTAACACCCCGTCTGCGACACGATATCCAGACCATCCACGACGCCGGTCAGCAATTGCTCTCGATTGTCAACGACGTGCTGGACATCGCCAAAATCGAGGGTGGCTCGCTGACCTTGCGCCTGCGCGCCGTCGATCTGCGCGAGCCGCTCCGCGAGGCGCTCAAGACCGCTCAGGTCATGGCGGATGGCAAAGGGCTCTCTCTGAGCGCCCACCTGCCCGATCAGCCAATCTGGGTCAGCGCCGATGCCAATCGAGTCCGTCAAGTCGCCCTCAACTTGCTCTCCAACGCCATCAAGTTCACCGACGCAGGCAGGGTGAGCTTGCACGCCTACGCTCAAGATGGGCAAGCCATCTTCTGCGTGCAAGATCAGGGCATCGGCATTGCGCCTGAATACCACGCCGTCATCTTCGAGCAGTTTCGCCAAGTTGAGGGCAGCTTGCACCGACGCAAAGGCGGGGCGGGTTTGGGCTTGGCGATCAGTAAACGCTTAGTTGAGCTGCACGGTGGGCGCATCTGGTTGGAGAGCGCGCTGGGCAAAGGCGCGACCTTCTACGTCAGCCTGCCGAGTCTGTGAGCATCCCTCATGAGCGCCTTAGATGTCTTATACGTTGAAGATAGCCCCTCCAACGCCCTAGTCATTCAGCGCGTCTGCGAGCATATGGGCTTGAGTCTGCGCGTGGTGGGCAACGCCTCCGATGCAATCGCCAGCCTGCTGGAGACGCCGCCGCGCCTGATCTTGATGGATATCAGCCTGCCCGACGTAGACGGCTTAGCCGCCACGCGCCTCGTGCGCAGCTTGCCGCCGCCGCTGGGCAGCTTGCCGATCATCGCCATCACAGCCAGCGCCATGGCTGGGGATCGGGAGCGCTGCCTCGCCGCCGGCTGTGACGAGTACCTCGCCAAGCCGTTTCCTGTCCGCGCTCTTGTGGATATACTCCGAGCTTACCTGCAACAGGAGAATTGAAGCCTTATGATCGCCGTTGTAATCGAGGATAATCCGACCGCCGCAGACATCGTTTGCCGCCAACTCAGCGCGCTAGGCTTCAGCGAGACGCACGTCAGCGGCACGGCTGAAGGCGGCATGGAGCTAGTCCAACGCGTGCGCCCACAACTCGTGATCGTGGACGAGCGCCTGCCAGACGCCAGCGGCATAGAACTTGTCCGCGCGCTGCGCGTCCTCGATCTAGACTTCGTGGTGGCGATGTGCACCGTCATTGACGATGAGGCGGTCATCCAAGAAGCCTTCAAGGCGGGCTGCAATTACTACGTGGTCAAACCGAACGGTCTGAAGCAGCTGTGCAGCAAGCGCGGATCGCCCGAAGCCATGCTGGCTGTCAGCGAACCGATCGTCTTCCGCTGAGCGATAGGCTCTTGTGCGCCCTCAGCGATCTGTGTTACATTCAGAATGTCTGCGAGCAAGCCCAATGTTGGGCTTGCTGAGCTTGCTTGAGCTGTTTTCCGCCTGTGGGAAGAGAACGAACTGTTAGCCCTGTCCATGCCGAGTAAAATCAAGATCGTAACCGATAGCTCTGCCCAATTCAGCTCCCCTACGCTGGTCGCCGACTACGATATCGCCGTTGTGCCACTGAACATCCGTTGGCGCGGCTGCTTGTATCAGGAAGGCGTCGACCTTGAGCCCGCCCACTTTCTGGCACAGCTGAGCCAACACGACGCCCTGCCCGAATTGCTGCCCCCCTCCATCGAGACCTTCCAAGCCATTTACAGCAAGCTGGCGCGCCAAACCGACCGCATTTTATCCATTCACCTCTCGTCTGCCCTGCACCCCACAGGGCAGCTTGCGCAAGCTGCCACGCAGAGCTTGTTAGGGCGCTGTAACATCACAGTGATTGATTCTAAGAGCATCGGCTTGGGCTTGGGGCTGGTGGTGGAAGAAGCCGCTCGCCTCGCCCAAGCTTGCGATTCCATCGATGAAATCGTGCGCCTGCTGCGCAAATACACCACGCGCCTTTACGCCATCTTCACCCTTGAGCGCTTGGCGTATCTGCAGCGCCACGGCTTGCTGAGCCGCTCTCAGCGGCTGCTCGGCGAGATGTTGGGCATCCGCCCGATTTTGACCATCGAGGAGGGCAAGCTCTTGGCGATGGAAAAGGTGCGCACGCCCGCCCAGAGCATCGATAAGTTCGTCGAGTTCATGCTGGAGTTCAGCAACGTCGATCAGCTGCTGCTCTTGCAGAGCGCCCCGCAGCCCACCGAGCAGACGCTCACCCTGATCGAGCGCTTGAACCTTGAGTTCGCTCAGCGCAACTACCCCGTCGATCTTTATCAGCCCTCTTTGGCGTGCTATCTCGGTCCGAATGCCAACGGCATCATGGTCGCCGAGTCGGCGCACACCACAGAGCGACAGCGCAGCCCCGTGAGGTTGAAGAACGAAAATGACCGCCCCACAGCGCATTAAATTCGTCTGCGATAGCGCCTGCGACCTGCCCGCCGCTTGGCGCGCCCGCTGGCATATCTCGGTCATCCCTGTCTTCGTGAATTTTGGCGACGAGAGCTTCCCCGACGATGGCGTCTCGCTGACTCACGAGGAATTCTACCGCCGCATGGCGCAGACCAAACAGCCGCCCACCACCTCAGCGCCTTCCACGGGCGTCGCCGCCGACGTGCTGCGCGAGGCGCTCTCCGAAGCCGATCACGTCATCGCTTTCACCATCTCGCCAACTGTCAGCAGCACCCACAACGCCGTGCGCCTCGCCGCTCAGCAAGTCTCCGCCGAGCGCATCACGGTCTACGATAGCGGCACGATGAGCATGGCGACTGGCTGGCAGATCGCGGCGGCTTGCGAGGCGCGCGAACGCGGCGCGGACTTAGCGGGCATCCTCGCGGCTGTGGCGCAGGCGCGCGCCCGCGCCGATGTCTGGGCGATCCCCGGCTCGTTAGAGTATTTGCGGCGCGGCGGCAGAGTCAGTCGAATCGTCTCCAGCGTCGGGACGCTCCTGCAGATCAAGCCGATCATCAGCGTCAAAGAGGGCGTGCTGGACTCCAAGCAGCGCGCCCGCACCATGCGCAAAGCCATGGAGCTAGTGGCTGAGACCATTCGGCGGCGCGCGCCGCTGGAGGGGCTCGCCATCCTGCACACCAACGCGCCCGATCTGGCTGAGCAAATGCGCAGCCTGCTGGCTGAGGTTGCTCCTAGCGATCCCGAACGCACGCTGATCTTGAATGTCGCCGCGGCGATTGGCGTTCACTTCGGTCCGGGTTCGGTCGGCGCCGCCATCCTGAGCGCAGCGCAGCCATAGCGCCCTGCGCAGAGAGCGTTTTGCCATGCCTTCAGCCTTAGAGAAACTCTACAAAATCTTGAAGCTGGAAAGCGAGTCGGGCTACAGGGATCACGCCGTCTACAAGGGCTTGGGCGCCTTCGCCAAGCAATGGGAAGCCGATGCCCGCTCGCAAGCGAAAAAACCTGAGCATCACCTGCTGATCGACGAGCTGATCGAACTCATGCAGCGCTACAGCCAACACACCGCCCCCGATGAGCGCCCCGCCGCCATCCGATACATGATCGGGCGCATCACGGGGCGCGTGCCGCGCGCCGATCCGCCCCCGCCGCCTGAGCGTTCAGCCGCCAAAGCCGTTCAGACCCACCTCGATGAGCATCTGCCCGAAGCGGCGCAGCGCGACCCCGCCCCGCTCGATCTGGATTCGCCCGTCGGCGAGCGCAGCTTCGCCACCCCGCCGAGTGTCACGGCGCAGCCGCCTCCGCGCTCAGCGCCGCCGCGCCGTCGCCGCCCCGATCCCGACCGTGACGCCGCCTTCTGGCAGAGCCTTCAGCAGCCCGCCACCGTCATCAGCGGCGTCGGCGAGAAGATGGCTGAAAAACTCGCCGCGCTGGGCATTCACACGCTTGAAGATTGGCTGTGGTGCTTCCCGCGCCGCTATGATGACTTCTCCGCCATGTTGCCGCTCAACCGCCTGCGCCCCAACCTGACCGTCACGGCGGCGGGCATGGTGCGCGAGGTCAAGCTCAGCCGCGCCAAGCGCAACGCCGAGCTGCTCCACGTCACCATTCACGACGGCACGGGCTCGCTGACCGCCACCTTCTTCAACCAGCCCTACCTCGAAAAACGCTTCGAGCGCGGCATGTTGGTGGTCTTCAGCGGCAAAGTGACCCTCTACCAGCAGCGCCTGATGATGAACAATCCCGAATGGGAGCTGCTTGAAAAAGAGGCGCTCAACACGCGCGCCATCGTGCCGATCTACCCCCTCACCAAGAGCCTCTCGCAGGGCGTGATGCGCCGCCTGAGCCACAAAGTCGTGGAGCGCTACGCCCTCGATCTGCCCGATTACCTGCCCGAAGCGATCCGAGAGCGCGTCGGACTCGCCGATCTGGGCTGGGCGATCAAGCAGCTGCACTTCCCCGACTCGCAGGAGGCGCTCCGCCAAGCCAAACGGCGCATCGCCTTCGATGATCTGCTCCTGCTGCAGCTGGGCGTCTTGCGCAATCGGCTGGCTTGGCAGGCGCATGACGCGCAGCCGCTCTGCGTGCCGGATGAGACCTTCAACACGCTGCTGGATAGCCTGCCTTACGCGCTCACCAACGCCCAAAAGCGCGCCCTCGGCGAGATTCGCACCGACCTAGCCCGCGACGTGCCGATGAACCGTCTGCTGCAAGGCGATGTAGGCGCGGGCAAGACCGTCGTCGCTGCGCTGGGCATGGCGATTGCTCTGCTCAACGGCGCTCAAGCCGCCCTGATGGCGCCCACCAGCATCCTAGCGGAGCAGCACTACAAAAACCTCGCGCAGCTGTTCAGCAGCATCGAGCCGCTGGCGCGCTATCCGCTCTACTTGCTGACGGGCGATACCTCCGCAGCCGCCCGCGCCGAAATTTTAGCCGCCCTCGCCGCCCAGACGCCCTGCCTCGTCATCGGCACGCACGCCCTGATCGGCGAGAACGTGCGCTTCGGGCGGCTGGGCATGGCGGTGATCGACGAACAGCACCGCTTCGGCGTGGAGCAGCGCGGCGCCTTGCGCGGCAAGGGGACTAATCCGCATTTGCTGGTCATGACCGCGACCCCGATCCCGCGCACGCTCGCCCTGACCCTCTTCGCCGATCTGGACTTGAGCGTGCTAGATGAGCTGCCGCCCAACCGCACCCCCGTCGAGACGCGCGTCATCAAGCGCCGCGACCGCGAGGCGCTCTACGCCTTCATCGACCGTCACATCGCGCGGGGCAGGCAAGCCTTCATCGTCTGTCCGCTGGTCGACTCGGACGCCGAGAACGCCGAGCAGAAAGCCGCCATCGCCGAGTACGAATATCTGCAAAACGAGATTTTCCCGCAGCGGCGCGTGGGTCTGCTGCACGGCAAGCTCTCGCCCAAGCAGAAGGAGGCGGTCATGAGCGCCTTCAGCAAAGGCGATCTGGACATTCTGGTGACGACCGCCGTCGTCGAGGTCGGCGTGGACGTGCCGAACGCCACCATCATCCTGATCGAAGGCGCCAACCGCTTCGGCTTGGCGCAGCTGCATCAATTTCGCGGGCGGGTCGGACGCGGCGCGCATAAATCCTACTGTCTGCTGCTGCCCGATGACGACGACGCGGATAACGCGCGCCTTCAGGCGATGGAAAGCACCACCGACGGCTTCAAGCTGGCAGAGCTAGACTGGCAACTGCGCGGTCCCGGCGAGCTGCTCGGCACGCGTCAGAGCGGCAAAAATCTGCTGATGAGCGCCGCTATCGATCCGAAATTGGTGGCGGAAGCCCAGCTCGAGGCGCGCACACTCTACGAAGAAGACCCGACCCTATCCCTGCCCGAACACGCCGCTTTGCGCGCCCGCCTTGAGGCGCGCTTCGGGCGCGGTGAGACGGCTGATATCAGCTAGGGAGGCGCTCATGCAGGCAGATACGCGCAAAAGCGCGCAAAAACAAGCTGTTCTAGAGGAGCTGCGTCGCGCCCGCGCCAACTTACTAGCCGCCATCGAGGGCTTGACGCCCAACGATATGCTGCGCGCAGGCGCCGTCGGCATTTGGTCGGTCAAGGATGTGTTGGCGCACTTGACCGTGTGGGAATCTGAGCTGGTGACGGCGCTCTCGCGCCTTGATCGCCCTGCGCTGGTGCCGCACATCGTCCAGATCGAGGATATAGACGAGTTCAACGCTGAGCAGTATCGCATCAATGCACCGCGCCCATTGGAGATCGTCTTGGAGGACTTTCACGGCGTGCACAAGCACCTGCTGCGCGCTGTGGAGGCGCTCGATGAGCGCACCCTGACCGATGTGCGCAAGTTCCGTTGGCTAGAGGGCGAGCCGCTGACCTATCTGATCGCTGAGTGCGCCTACTGGCACGAGGATGAACACGCCGAGCAGATTCGGCAATGGCGCGCTGCACAGGGGCTATAAGCAATGGAAAGTTCACCCCTCTTCCTCTTCGAACGCAGCAAGGCGCAAGGTCGCCTGATCTTGCAGGATCGGGATCGCCTCGATCTGCTGCAGCGCATGTCCACCAACGACCTGAGGGGCTTGCAGATCGGCGCGGGCTGCAGCACCGTCCTGACTACGGCGACAGCGCGCATCATCGACCGCGTCATCGTCTATCATCGCGGCGAGACGGCGCTGATGATCGCCAACTATCCCCAGATCGTGGTCAATTGGCTGCGACGGCATGTCTTCTGGCAGGATCGTTTTCGCATCGACGATCACAGCGGCGAGTTGGGT
Source organism: uncultured Anaerolineae bacterium (assembly GCA_938005675.1). GTDB lineage: Bacteria > Chloroflexota > Anaerolineae > Aggregatilineales > UBA2796 > CP2-2F. The sequence continues at coordinate 1,728 of CALKXH010000023.1, read as the reverse complement.
CAGCTAGAGCTGCACGGGGCGCGCGCCGCCGAGCTTGCCGATGGGCTGATCAGTGGCGCTTCGAGCTTGCCGTTGCATCATTTCCTTGAAGATTCGGCGCGCCAGCTGATTGTGGCGCGCACTTTCCCGCTGTTGCACGAAGGCTTCCTGATCGTAGCGCCATACGGAGTTTTGGAGAGCCTGTTGACGGCGTGGTCGGCTGATGAGCGCCTACAACGCGCCGACGACGCCCTCTACGAGCGCCTGCGCATTGAGGCGGGCTTGCCCGCCGCCCACCACGAGCTAACTGAAGACTATATCCCCCTAGAGGCAGGCTTGTGGGACTCGGTCAGCTTCAGCAAGGGCTGCTACATCGGGCAGGAGATCATCGCGCGCATGGAGAGCCGCAATCGCCTCGCCAAGACGCTCGTCAAGCTGCACCTGAGCGCGTCGGCGCAGGCGGGCGCGCCCATTCAGGCGGGAGACGAGACCGTCGGCGTGCTGACCAGCGTGGCAGAGCCGCTCGCTGCACAGACGGGCGTCGCTGCAGTCGGTCTGGGCTTTGTGAAGCCCGCTTTCGCCGCTCGTGGCACGCGCCTGCGCGTCGGCGAGGCTCAGGCTGAAGTCGCGCCCGCCCCGCTGATTGTCAACCGAGAGAGCGAGTGAACCGATCATGGAGAGCGCACCTTCCACTGAACAGCGGGCATTGCAGGATTGGCTGCGCACCTGCCACATCGCCCAACAGACGCTCGAATCGGCGCCGGACGCCGCAACCGTCATCCAGACCCTTCAGGAGGTCTTGACGTGGCTGTTCGGCGAGGCGACTGAGATCGCCATCTGGCAGAGCCAAACGCCTGAAGCCCTCCCTGATTTGCCCGCAATCGCGCGCGAAGCCGCCCTCAGCCTGACGCCGCAAGTCGCCGCCGATGGCTGCAGCCTCGCCCTGCCGTTGCTGGCGGGCGATGAGCCGCACGGCTTGCTGTTGCTCAAAGCGGGCGCGCCCCTAGAGCCTGTACGAGCTGCGCTCGCCCATCAACTCGCCAACGGCGCCGCCGCCGCTCTAGCGCGCCTCGCTTGGCCCGCCAGCCCGCAAATCTTCCGCCAGCTGGTGGAAAATGCCAACGTCGCCATCGATGTGGCGGCGCTAGACGGCACGATCACCTACGCCAATCTCGCCGCCGCGCAGCTCTACGGCTTCCAGGCGCCTCAGGACATGATCGGGCGCAACGTCAGCGAGCTGTACTTCGGCGATGAAGAGACGCGCATCGCCCGCGACCTGATCACCCAGTCGCGCACAATGGCGGGCTGGTCGGGCGAGGTGACCCAAAAAACCGCTAACGGCGAGCCGTTGCCGGTGCGCCTTGCCGTCTTCGCCATGCGCGACCATCAACAGCGCATGACCAGCTACGGCGCCATCGTGCAGAGCTTGGGCGAGCAGCAGCGCCTGCTCTATTCGCTGCAGCAGCAAACCCGCCGCCTGCGCGCCGCCGTCGAGGTCTCGCGGGCAGCGACCTCTAAGCTGGATAGCGACGCGCTGACTCGGCAAGTCGCCTCGGTCACTCAAGCGCTCTTCAACCTCGATCTGGTGGCGATCTTGCTGCTGGAGAATGGGGCGCTGAACCTCGCAGCCGCCTACACGCCCGAAGGACATCTACAGGCGGCTGAGCTGCGCTTGACGAGCGACGATCTGAATCACGCGGCGCTGACCACCCGCGCCCCGCTGCTGATCAACGACTCGCACAGCGATCC
>CALKXH010000022.1 GCA_938005675.1 uncultured Anaerolineae bacterium | reverse complement strand
GAGACAATCGCGCGAGCAAGTCACGCGCTTGACCGTACAGATGAACACGGGCGCCGCGGGCGCGCCGCTAGCGCCTGCTCCCACCACTGATCCGAATAGCTTCGCCACCATCAACACGCCCGCGCCCGTCGATTTCACAGCAGGCGTCTCAGGGGCGCCGACGCCTGAGGGCGGCATGGCTGCGCTGCCACTCGGCGCTCCGAACGCCCCTTTGCGCTCGTCCAGCGGCTTGACCATCGAGCGCGTTGTGACGGCGCGCGGCATGAATAACGCCGATGGCTGCCCCGTCAACGAGACCAACGCTTTCAGCACCTCTGACCAGCGCGTCTGGGTGATCGCCATCGTGCGCAACTACAAGCGCGGCACGGTCTTCAGCGCCCAGTGGCGCGGCAATGACCTAGACGAGAGCTACGACTGGACGATCAACCAAAATGGCTCTCGGATTTGCGTGCATTTCTACTATGAGATGTCCTCGCTGACGCCCGGCAGCTATACCGTCACTTTCAGCGCCCGCGAGCCGAATGGCGAGTCGCTGCAGAGCTTGCCGCTCGCCTTCGTGGTGCGCTGAGCAGCGCCTCGCCATCGGCGTGGCTGCTAAGCAGGGCTCATCAACCGCTCAGCCGCCGCTTACAGATTGTTTATGGACTCCGTCGTGCTTTCTTTGTTAAGATTCAACTAGGTGATCTTGTGTAAGTGGAGCTGAGACCGTCATGCAAACACAGCAGGATATCGCTCGTCGCTTTCTGGAACAAGCCTATCGGCAACAGCTCTCAGGCGCGGTTGAGAGCGCCATCAGCTTGTACCGTGCTGCGCTTGAGATGCATCCGACCGCACAAGCGCACGTTCAGCTCGCCTCTGCCTACAGCCAACAGGGGCGCTACGAAGACGCCATCGACGAGTGCATGTTGGCAATTGAACTCGACCCGAATTACGGCAAGGCGTATAACGACCTAGCTACCTACCTGATGGCGATGGATTGCTACGAAGCGGCGATGCTGTGGCTGGAGAAAGCCATCGCCCTCCCGAACTACTCTGATCGCGCCGCTGCCTACTTGAACCTCGCCCGCGCTTATCAGCACTTCGGGCAGACCCTCAAGGTGGCGCAGGTGCTGCGCGAGGCGTGGCAGCGCGAGAAGCATCTGCCCGCTCTGAACGCCTATCAGAACTTGCTGGGCAGCTTGAACTGAGCGCCCCTACATATGATGACGGTCGGTAGGTGGGTCGGATGAAATCCGACCCACTTTTTGTCGGCGAGCTTGCTTCTGCGCTGGCGGTTGCCGCCCCGCCAATCGGCGTGCTAGAATCAGGCCGTCCACCACGAAGGAGCAACTTGTGCAGCTGCCGCGTAACCTACTCTTCTGGTCAGTCTTGCTCGGTCACCTCACCAACGATATCTTTATGAGCATGGGTCCGGTCATGCTCGCGTTTGTCGGCACGCATTTTCTGGGCGCGAATGCGGCAGCCATCGGACTCGCCATCAGCTTGCGCGAGCTGATCGGCGCTGTGGCGCAACCGTTCTTCGGCGCCCTGACCGACCGCACGGGCGGACGTCTGTTAGCGGCGCTAGGCGTTGCATGGAGCGTGTTGAGCATGTCGGCGGCGTTAGTGGCGGCGCTCTCAGGCAACAGCGCACTGACCCTGCTGTTCTACTGCTCGGCGGCGCTGGGCAGCGCGGCGTTTCACCCAGTTGGGGCGCTCTATGCGGCGGCGGCTCAGCAAAATCGGGCTGTACGCAATAGCAGCCTATTCTTCTTATTCGGTCAGATCGGCTTGGGGACTGGACCGGCACTCGCAGGCATCTTGCTGGCTGCCCTGACTTTGACGATAGAAGGTCGGGTGCGCCTACAGCCCGCCATCGCCGACAATCTGTTGGCGCTCATGGCGCTGAGTCTGGCTGCCATCCCGTCGGTCGCCTTGATGGCGCGCGCCATTCCCAGTCGGCGGGCTGTGAGAGCTCAGCGCAGCAGCTCGAAGGTCGCGCCTGTAGCGCGCAGCGCTTTCACCGTTGCCATGTTCGGCGCGTTCGTCCTGTTCGTGGTGGTGCTGTTCTTGCGCAGCCTCTCGCACATCGGCGTGGTGAACTTCGTGCCGATCCTCTTCGAGCGACGCGGCTGGGCAGTGGAGCATTACGGCTTCGTGACCAGCTTGTACTGGATCGCCTCCGCCTTCAGCGGAGTGGCGCTGGGCACATTGGCAGATCGCCACGATAGGCGGCGCATGATCGCGCTGAGTCTGTGGTTGGGCGCGCCGCTCCTGTTCTTTCTGCCCACAGCCGACGGTTTGGCTGCGCCCTTGTTGGCGTTAGCGGCGGGCGCAGCGCTAGGGGCGAGCTTCCCGCTGACTGTGGTTATGGCGCAGAGCTTGCTGCCGAACGCCAAGGGCTTCGCGGCGGGCTTATCGCTGGGCTTGATCTTCGGGGCGGGCGCGATTGGTAACGCGCTGATCGGTTTCCTCGCCGACGGCATCGAAAATAGCGCTTTCAGCGGCATCGGCATTCAAGCGACTTTTCAAGTGGTGGCTTTCGCGGCGATCTTGGCGGGCATTTTGGCACTGCTGTTGCCCAAACGCCTGAGCGGACGCGCCCTACCCGCTGCGCCCGCCCCGCAGCCCGCCGCCCAAGCCGCCGACTAGCCGAACAAGCGCAAAAGGGCGGGCGCTAGGTCGGTCAGGGCGCGGATGTGCGGGGTGATCTCGCCCCGCTGCGCGCCGATGATGACCGTCGGCACGGCGTTTTGGGTGTGCTTGCGATGCGAAACATCCTCGAGGTTGCCGTGATCGCTGGTGATCACGATCACGCCTTCGGAGTCGTCCCACGCGGCGAGCAAGCTCGCCAAGACTGTGTCGAAGCGCTCAAGGAAGGCGACTCCGCGCGCTAGATCGCGGTGATGTCCGATCTCATCCGTCACCCACGTCGAGAACAGGCTGAAGGCGTGTGGACGCGCCAGCTCCGCCAGCAGCGCACCCGCCTCTTGCGGCGTGTGGACGGGCACGTCAGGCAGCTTCAGCACCTCCCGCCAGCCATCGCCCAGAAAGTCAGCGCTGAGGGCGCGGCAGGCTTGCAGCGCCTCCAGAGAGGGCAACCGCACGCCCGCCACGTACGCGGCATGTTGCAGGGCAGTGCGCAGGCGCTTGCCGCTCTCCAGCTCAGCCAGATAGTGGGGCGGATGCGCATCGAGACGGCTGCAGCTCAAGCCGCGCTCAGTCAGACGGCTGTACAGGTTATCGGCGGCGAGGATCGCCCGAATGCGCTCATCGGGATAGGGTCCATAGTGCGCGCCGATCTCGGCTGGCACGTTGCGCCCGGTGAGGATGGTGGCTTGCCCTGTGGCGCTTTGCGGTCTGCCCGCCACGCCGAGACAAGCATCTGTCGGGATGAAGGTGGCGCGCTCGGACTCGATGCGCGGCGCGCTGTTGAGCCATTTATAGCCGCCGCTGAGCGACTCTAGGGTCGGCAAGCGCGCCGCCGCGAAGGGATTCAGGCTCGGATCGTCGGCGCCCAAGCCGATCCCATCCAGAAACAAGAGCAGGACTCGCACTAGTCATGCCCGCCGATGTACAAGCGCACCATCTTGAACCAGTACTGCCAATCGTGCGACCAGCCATCCCATTCGCGCAGGGCGTTGCCGATGCCCTTGCTCCACAGCAAGCCAGAGAGCGCTCGCGCGCTCTCGATCAGCCGATCCTCTTTGCCCGTCGCCATGATGATGTCCATGCGACGCAGCGCCTCGAGGCGCCACGGCTCATGCTCGCCGGCGATGAACTGCATCGGATTGTTGTAGTAGACGTTCTCATCGCTATAGCCGCCCGTCATAGCGCGGATGTCGTACAGCCCGCTCAGACCGAGAATGCGGTTGACGGCATCCGGATGCTTCAAGCCGAAATTCATGGCGTGGTAGGCGCCGAAACTCGCGCCGAGCGTGATCAGGAACGGATTCGGGTTGACGTAGCGCGTGAAAGGCAGCACCTCGTTGTAGAGATACCCGTCGTATTGCGCGTAGCGGTAGGCGCGCCCGCCGGGATGCGCCCAGAAGGCGTACCAATGTTCCCAATCAATCGCCTCGACGCAGAACATTTGCAGCCAGCCGTTCTCGAAGTGATCGGCGAGGGCAGCGACCATGCCAAAATCCTCCAGCTCATAAAAGCGCCCTTTGGAGGTCGGGAAAGCGAGGACGCGCGCGCCGCCGTGCCCAAAGACCAGCATCTCCATATCGCGGTTGAGCGACGGGCTATACCAACGGACGTATTCACGTTTCATCTAGAGGAAGAACTCCTTGAGTGCGGCGGTGATCTCATCGATCAAGGCGTGCCATTCGGCGTCGGGCTCGCGGCGGACGGTCAGGCGCCCTCCGTCCAGCTCTAGGGCGGCTAAGCCCTCGATCTGGAAGAGAAATTGCGCCAACGGCGAGCCTTCCTCGCCCGCAGCGCGGCTGGCGTAGCGCTCCGCGCCATCGGGCGCGAGGTCGAGGTTGGTGTGCAGGATGACGAGATCGGGATCGAGCGTGTATTCAGGCTCAAGCGAGATGTATTCGGACATAGGGCTGATGATAACACAAGGCGCTTTGTGAGGCGATCAGGCTTGCGCAGGCTCACTCCAAGCCGTACTGGTAGCCGAACTGCCAGGCTTGGTTGTCCATCGGCAGGTCGGCGAGGTGGTTGCGGCGCAGAGCGGCGAAGCGCGGGCGCATCTCATCGAGGGAGTCGCCGCCCAGTTTCTCCAGCAGGGCGTTCGCCAGCACAAAAGCGATCATCGCCTCGATGATCGGCACGCCGCGCGGCACTTGGCAGAAGTCGCTGCGCTCGTATTCAATCGGGCGCGGCTCGCCGTCGGCTAGATCGACCGAGCGGAGCGGCGTGAGCGTGGTCGCAATCGGCTTGAGCGCGGCGCGCACGATCAACGGCTCGCCGGTGGTGATGCCGCCCTCCAAGCCCCCGGCCCGATTGGTGCGCCGTCGCAAACTGCCCGTCTCGGTGCGCTCGATCTCGTCGTGAACGGCGCTGCCGCGCAGACGCGCCAGATCGAAGGCGCGCCCGATCTCGGCGCCCTTGACCGAAGGCACGCTACCGACCGCCGCCAAGAGCTGACCGTCCAGCTTGCGATCCCACTGCACGTGCGAGCCGAGACCGGGCGGCAAGCCCAAAGCGACCACTTCGATCACGCCGCCGAGCGTATCTTTGGCTTGAATGGCGGCGCGGATGGCGGCGTGGATGCGCTCCGCCGCTTGCGGATCGGGGCAGCGGACGTCGCTGGCTTCGGCGGCGGCAAAGCGCGCCTGATAGCTGGCTGCATCGGGCAGGTCGGGCAGATCGGCTTCAACATCGCCCACGCTGGTCACGTAGCCCTGCACGTGGATGCCGAACTCGGCTAGGAGGCGCTTGCAGATGGCGCCGACGGCGACGCGCATGGTCGTCTCGCGGGCGCTGGCGCGTTCGAGGCTCAGGCGCAGCTCGCGGTAGCCATACTTGACGGCGGCGGTCAAGTCGGCGTGACCGGGTCGCGGCACGGTCATGGGCGGGATGCTTTTATCCGCCCAGTTTCGGTAGTCGCGGTTCTCAACCAGCAGCGCGATGGGCGCGCCGGTGGTCTTGCCCGCCACTACGCCGCCTGCTAGATGGACTCGATCATGCTCAATCGACATGCGCCCGCCGCGTCCGTAGCCTTGCTGGCGGCGCGCCAATTCTCGATTGATCGACTCAGCGTCCAGCGGCAAAGCGGCGGGCATCCCGTCGAGGATGGCGCTCAGGAGCGGTCCGTGTGATTCACCAGCGGTCAGGAAGCGCAGCATGATACCATCTCACTCAAGCAAGCGAAAAGGAGATCGCCAAGCTCGCTTGAGAGCGCTCGGCGAGTCGTGTCCCTATTAATCAGTCTGAAGAAGCTATCACAAGCATGGAAAGTTGTCAAGTTTCTGCAAAGGGCTTAAACTATGCTCAGTGCAGTTCAAGGCTGTCACGGCAGAGCAAAAGGAAAGCCCGTGTGAAAGTCACAACGCGCAGATGCCCGCGCTGCAACTACGAAAATGTGCCGCAGGCAGTCTACTGTTTCCGCTGTAACCGCCGCCTTGATGAAGCACCCGTCGTCAACGGTTTGGATGGCACTGGCAGCTTGATCGAAGGGGCGCTCCGTTTCATTCGCCAACGCGATCACAGTTTATTCGAGCCGGGACGGATTGAGCGCTTGCGAAAGGCGAGGTCAAAAGTGCTACCTGAAAATCTGAACGGCGAACCGCTCACCTGCTTGAAATGTGGCACTTACAATCTGCCAACTGCCACGCACTGCGTCCATTGCAACGCCCCGTTGTTGATTCCCGATGAGGACTTCGGCACGCAAGTGCGGCTCAGCGGGCGTACCAGCGTGGGCAAAGTGCGCAGCAACAACGAAGATAGTCTCGGTTTGTGGTCGCTAGAGGGGCTGGCGCTGGCGCTGGTGGCAGATGGCATGGGCGGCGCTGCGGCGGGCGAAGAGGCGAGTCGGCTGGTGGTGGAAGTGGTACAAGCCAACTTTCTGGGCAGCGAGCGCGGCAGCGACTTGCTGCATTTGCTCAGCGAGGATGAACTGATCAAGCGCCTGCACACAGCCATCGACCGCGCCAATCGGACGGTGGTGGAGCGCGCTCGGCGCGATGCCTCGCGGCGCGGCATGGGGACGACCGCCACGCTCGCCCTCGTGCGCAATAACCGCGTGCTCGTCGCCCACGTGGGCGATAGCCGCCTGTATCTCGTCGATGCCCACGACCGAACGATCAGCCAGCTCACCAGCGATCACAGCTTTGTGCAGGCGCTGGTCGCCTCCGGTCACCTGACGGCGGAGCAAGCCCGCCATCATCCGATGGGGCATGTGCTGTATCGGGCGCTAGGGCAATCCGCCGACCTCGAAATCGACTTGTATCGGCACACGCTGCGCAACGGCGATCGGCTCGTCCTCTGCTCAGACGGTCTGCCACGCCATGTTGAAGACCATGAGATCGCCGAGATCGTCCTGCGCACGGATAATCCGACCGAAGCCACCCTCGATCTGATCGAGCTGACCAACGAGCGCGGTGGCGAGGATAACGTCAGCGTGATCGTCCTCCAGCTGGCGGGCGTAGCCTGAGCGTAGGCTGCCGCTTATATCGCTTTAATGTCCGTTTAAGCCCCCTCTCACCTGCGACGGGCATACTACATGCCAGCTTGACGTGCTGAATTGAGCATGAGATGGAATGCACGCGCAAGCTGCCCGATTGCCCATGCGGAAGTGTGCGTCGCCGCAGCGGCTAAAAGGGTCAACTCACTGCCAGCAGGTGACCACCCCCTTCACCTTGCTGGCAGTTTGTTGTGTGTGCCTTGCGCCCCTGCGCTATAATCCTAGCAAAGTCTGCTAGTCTTTCTTGTGAGGATTCTCAAATGGCTGTTCAAGCAACGCCAAGTACGCTTAATTTGACGCTCTCAGCTGAGCATGAAGACTTGCGCCGCGCCGTGCGCGACTTCGCCCGCAAAGAAATTCTGCCCGTGGCGGCGCACTTCGATGAGACGGGCGAGTTCCCGATGGAAATCGTCCGCAAGATGGGCGAGATGGGCTTGATGGGCATCGAAGTGCCTGAAGAATACGGCGGCGCAGGCATGGATACCATCGCTTACGTGCTGACGATGGAGGAGATCGCCAAAGCCGACGCCGCTACCAGCACCATCCTCAGCGTCAACAATAGCCTCGTCTGTCACGGACTGCTCAAATTCGGCACGGAGGCGCAGAAGCAAAAATACCTGCGCGACGTCGCCAGCGGCGCTAAGATCGGCGCCTACAGCCTGACCGAGCCGATGAGCGGCAGCGACGCCGGCACCATGAAGAGCCGCGCCGTCTTGAGTGAGGATGGCACGCACTACATCATCAACGGGCGCAAGAGCTGGGTCACCTCCGGCCCGGTGGCGGATTACGTGATCCTCTTCACCATGACCGAGCCGGAGAAGAAGCATCACGGCATCACCGCCTTCATCATCGAGACCGACAAAGAGGGCTTCGCCGCCGGCAAGAAAGAGCCCAAACTCGGCATCCGCGCCAGCGCCACCAGCGAGCTGATCTTCGAGAACTATCGCTGCCCCGTCGAGAACGTGCTAGGGACGGTCGGGCAGGGCTTCAAGATCGCCATGACGGTGCTGGATGCCGGGCGCATCGGCATTGCGGCGCAAGCGCTGGGCATTGCCGAGGCGGCTTATGAGGCATCGGTTGAATATGCGCGGCAGCGCGAGGCGTTCGGCGCGCCCATCGGCAGCTTCCAGATGATCCAAGCCAAGATCGCCGATATGAAAACCCGCATCGAGGCGTCGCGGCTGCTCATCTACAGCGCCGCGCTCGCCAAAGAGCGCTCCAAGCAGACCGGCGAGCGTTACACGACCGAAGCCAGCATGGCGAAGCTCTTCGCCAGCGAGACCGCCATGTTCTGCGCGCACGCCGCCGTCCAGATTCATGGCGGCATGGGCTACAGCCGCGAGCTGCCCATCGAGCGCTACTTCCGCGACGCCAAAATCACCGAGATTTACGAGGGCACCAGCGAGATTCAGCGCTTGGTGATCGCCCGCAACGAACTCGGTCTGCGCTGAACTGATTGACAGAGGTCGGCGCAGGCTGACCTCTGCCCCTTTCGAAGGTGAGGCACACTTTGAGCGAGACGCTCGCTAGACTTTACGCCACTATCCAAGATCGACAAGCCAACCCGCGCGAAGGCTCGTACACCAGCCAGCTCTTTCAGGCGGGCTTGGAGGAGATCGCCAAGAAAGTCGGCGAAGAGGCAGTTGAAGTGGTGCTGGCGGCGGCGCGGCAAGGCGCTGAGCGCACCATCAGCGAACTCGCCGACTTGACCTACCACGCCCTCGTGCTGATGGCGCAGCTGGGCATCACGCCTGAGCAAGTGGCGGCTGAACTGGAGCGCCGTCATCGATGAGCGATCCTTTCGCGGCGCTCTACCACGCCGTCTATGAGCAGGGGCAGCTCTTCGGCGTCGATCAGCCTCTCCCCGCCGATCCGCTGCAGACTCCGACCGCGCCCGCCCGTTCGCACAGCATCGCCATCGGCGGCGGCGCCTTCGGCGATGAAGGCAAGGGGCGCATCGTGGACGAGCTGTGCGGCATTCTAGCTCAGCGAGCTGAGCAACTGATCGTCTACCGCTGGAACGGCGGCGCCAACGCCGGTCACACGGTCATCGTGGGCGATCAGCGCCTCGCGCTGCATCAGATTCCCAGCGGCGCGCTGCACAGGGCGGCGGTCGGCGTCTTGGGCAAGGGCATGGTCATTCATCCTGAAGATTTGCTCGAAGAGAGCTTTCAAGTGGCGCAGCAGCTCGGCTGTGAGCCGACTCAGCTCGCCTTGCGCGTCGATGCGAGCGCCGTCCTTGCCCTCGATACGCATCGCGCCTTCGAGTCGGCGCTGCGGGCGTGGGAGCAGGGCGGCTCAGGCGCCACGGGACGCGGCATCTCGCCCGCCTACGCCGACGTCCTGCTGCGGCATCCCGTGCGCGTCCGCGATCTGTTGGCGGAGGATTGGCGCGAGCGCCTAGGCAGACATTACGCGCTCTACGCGGCGCTGATCGGCGGCTTGGGCGCGCAGATCGAGGCGATCAGTGTGCCATCGTTGTGCGGCGAGCGGTGCGTTGGCGATCTGAACGCGTTCTTGAGCCGCCTTGAGGGGACGCGCGCCTTCTTGCAAGCCGTCGCCATCGATGCCTACCCGTATCTCGCGGCGCGCTGGGCGCAGCCTGAGCGGTACGCCTTCATTTTTGAAGGCGCGCAGGCGGTCGGGCTTGACCCACGCTTCGGCGTCTACCCCGATGTAACCGCCAGCGACCCGACCTTCGGCGGCATCCTCGCCTCGAGCGAGGGCTTGATCGCGCCTGAGCAGATCGCCGTGCGCGCCAGCGCCCTCAAAGCCACCTACAGCAGCAGCGTCGGGATGCGCCGCCTGCCCACGCACATGCCCGATCCGCTCGCCGCGCGCATCCGTGAGGATGCCCACGAATACGGCGCCACGACCCGCCGCCCGCGCGATATCCTGTACTTCGATCTGCCCTGCCTGAGCTACTTCGCGCGAGTCAACCGCACGACTCATCTCGTCCTCACGCACCTCGATATCGCCTACCCCGATGTGCCCATTCGAGTCTGCACGCACTATACCGATCTGAGCGGCGCGCCGATGCCCTACCGCCCCGATCAGCGCTACCTCGACAGCTTGAGAGCACACTTCCGCGACTTGCCCTCTTGGGATGGCGCTGCTTTGCGCGGCGTCAAACGGCTTGCCGATTTGCCGCGCTCTGCCTTACAATACATTGCATTCGTCACGCAGGCACTCGGCGCGGCGCCGCTGATGGCAACCACGGGCGCTCAGCGCGATGCCTTGCTCAGTTGGCTGCCTTGAACTCACACCAAAGGAACTTTCATCATGCCACGTGCGCTCCTTAGCGTTCATGACAAAAGCGGCTTGATCGAGTTAGCGCGCGGCTTGACGGCGCTCGGCTGGGAGCTGATCGCCAGCGGCGGCACTGCCCACTTGCTCGATAGCGCGGGGCTGAACGTCAAGACAGTCGGGCAGGTGACCGGCTCGCCTGAGATGCTCAACGGGCGCGTCAAGACCCTTCATCCGATCCTGCACGGCGCCATCCTCGCCCGCGACCGCGCAGAGGACTTCGCCGAGCTCGCCGCTTACGGCATCACGCCCATTGATTTGGTCGTCTGTAACCTGTACCCGTTCCGAGAAGCCATCCGCCAGCCCAACTTGAGCTTGGCGGAGGCGCTTGAATACATCGACGTGGGCGGAGTAGCCCTGCTGCGCGCCGCCGCCAAGAATTTCCCGCGCGTAGCCGTCGTGTGCGATCCGAACGACTATCAGCGCGTCTTCGCCGCCCTGAAACTCGGCACGCTCGACCTAGCGACGCGACGCGCCTTGGCGATCAAAGCCTTCGCCCACACGCGCGATTACGACGCGGCGATTCATCGCTACTTACTCGGCTCGGCGCAGACCGAGTTCGCTGTCGACGAGCGCCTGACGCTCTCCCTAGAGCTGGTTGAGACGTTGCGCTACGGCGAGAATCCGCATCAAGAGGGCGCTTTTTACGCGCCCAGCGGAGTCGGGATGCTCGGCGGGGCGCTGCTGGGCGGCAACAAGCAGCTCTCCTACAACAACCTGCTCGATCTGGATGCAGCTTGGCGCGCCGTCGAGCTTTTCCAGCAGCCAAGCGCCGTGATCGTCAAGCACTTGAGTCCGTGCGGCATCGCCAGCGCCGCCAAAGCCGATGTTGCCTTGCGCCTCGCCCTTGAGAGCGACCCGATCTCCGCTTTCGGCGGCGTGATCGCCATCAATCAGACCGTAGACGCCGCCCTTGTCGAGACTTTGGGCGATCTGTTCATCGAGGCGATTGCCGCGCCGAACTTCACGGCTGAGGCGCTGGACTTGCTGGGACGGCGGCGCAAAAATTGCCGCATCCTGCGCATCGATCCGCTGCCGCCCGCTCAGATTGAGCTGCGCAGCGTGCGTGGCGGCATCCTCGCGCAGACCGTAGATCGGGGCGACCCTGCTGATGCGCAATGGCGAACCGTCTCGCGGCGCGCCCCGACCGAGCAGGAGTACGCTGCGCTGCGCTTCGCTTGGCGCGCCTGTCAATCGGTCAGATCGAACGCTATCGTCCTAGCGCGCGCCATGCCTGAAGGCTTCGCCACAGTCGGCATCGGCGGCGGCTTATCCAGCCGCGTGGATGCCGTGAAATTAGCAATCGAAAAAGCGGGCGAGCGCGCTAGGGGCGCGGTCATGGCGAGCGATGCTTTCTTCCCTTTCCGCGACGGCATAGATGCGGCGACTCAAGCGGGCGTGCGGGCGATCATCGCCACGGGCGGCTCGGTGCGCGATGATGAGGTCATCGCGGCGGCGGATCAGGCGGGAGCGGCGCTGATTTTCACGGGCGTGCGGCATTTCCGCCACTAGAGCGGCACATCTTGAAAGGTCGTGATGTGCCTTGCCTGCATCGCTTCATCCGCGAAGGTGTGCCACGCCTCTAGCAAGCGGCTGTGAGTGTGCGCGTCCTGCCAATCGTGGAAGAACGACCAGTAATGGTTGCTGAGGATGAAGGTCTCGGCGCTGTGCAGGCGCTCGCGGGCGTTGGCGAGGCAGTTCTCAGCGCTATCGCGGTGGTGGAACAGGTACTCGTCGCAGGTGAAGAGTCGTGCGCCGCTGGACAGGCGCGCCGCCGCGTAAGGCGGCAAGGCGGGCAGGTCGGGCAGCCCGATCAGGTTGCGGCTGGCAGTGCAGAGGCTGAGTCCCGCCTCCAGCACGACCTGAATCGCCTGCGGCGACATCACATCATACGGCGCGATGAAGGTGCGGATATCAGCGTCGGGAAACGCCTCGCGCAGCAGCGCCAGACCGTCGCGCACTTTGGCGGCGAGCAGGCTTGAGTCGCTCGCGGCGAACTCGTGATAGCTATGGGTGTAGCCGTGCAGGCAAATTTCGAGCAAGCCCTGCTCGACTTTGCGGTTCAAAAAGGCGCACAGGGCGCGATTATCCGTGATGGGGTAGGCGTTGGAGTCGCCGCGGCGTTCGGGCGGGATGCTGGGATCGTAAGGGGCGCCTTCGCGGCTGAGCACGCGCACATCGCAGCGCAGCGCGGGGATGACGGCGAGGCTGACGGGCAAGTTGCGCGCCCACAGCGGGCTGTAAATTGCCTCTAGCTTCTCAGGCGGCGTGAAGTAGCTCGTGTCGTCGTCGCGGATGATGAGCGGGCGCATGGCGAGCTACTCAGGCTTGCTCTCAGCGCCAACTTCAACGGGCGTCTCGGCGGGCTTGGGCGCTGCGGGCGGCTTGGGCGGCTCGGCGGGTTTGGGCGGGGTGGCTTCGGCAGCGGCGCGGGCGTGGGCAGCTTCGCGGTCTTGCAGGATTTTGTTGATGCCGTTGCGCACGATGCTGAGCGTCTTGACCAGTTGATTTTCGAACTCGCGCAGCACCTCTAGGACGTAGTTATCGGCGTCGGCGCGCATTTGTTCGGCTTCTTGGCGGGCTTGCTCGATGATGTTGGCGGCGCGATTTTGGGCAGCTTGCGTGATGGCATCGCGTTGAATGAGAGTCTCAGCTTTTTCGCGGGCGAGGTCGATGATGCGGGCTGCCTCTTCGTTGGCTTGGGCGAGGATGCGGTCGCGCTGGTTCAGCACGCGCTTCGCCTTGTCGACTTCCTCCGGGATGGAAATGCGCATCTGATCGATGATCTCAAGGGCGCGTTCCTCGTCAATCATGGTCAACTTGGTGAGCCAGACGTGACGCCCCTCGTCGATCAGCTCTTCAAGGCGATCCACCAGATGCTGAATATCCATGAGCTTCCTCCTCAGTATAGCTGCTCAGTCGTGCAGACTGATCATGTAATCGCTCTCAACGCCGTTTTGATGGCGCTCTTTGAACTTCGCCACCAGCGCCGCGCTGACCACTGGCGGCACCATGGTCGAGACGTCGCCGCCCAGTGAGGCGATCTCGCGCACCGTGCTGGAGCTGAGGTGCAGATGGCGTTCGTCGGCGATGAAAGTGACCACCTCGATCTCCGGGGCGAGGCGTCGGTTGGCGAGCGCCATGCGGAACTCTAGCTCAAAGTCCGAGAAGACGCGCAAGCCACGAATGATCGCCATCGCCTCCACTTGCCGCACAAAATCGACGGTCAAGCCGTAGTAGGGGGCGATTTTTACGTTCGGCATATGTCCGAGCACGGCGCTCAACATCGCCACGCGCTCCTCCACGCTGAACAAGACGCTCTTCGCCTTGGCGGGGTTGGCGTAAACCGCTACGAAGACTTCATCGAAGACGCGCGCAGCGCGCGTGGCGATATCGATATGCCCGTAATGGGCGGGATCGAACGAGCCGGGATAAACAGCACGACGAACGCTCATGAAAACACTCTCTCTGGCGCGCTGAAATCAAGCGCCGAAATTTTTCTAACAGCGCTTAACAATAGCACGTCTTTACGAAGTGAGCAAATTCAGCGCGTTCTAGCGGTCGCCTTCGAGTGCGTCGGGATTGCGCGCCACGCGCGGCTCGTGCGCCACTTTTTTGCCCGCGCCCAGCGCCACGCTGCGCTGATAAGCCGCCCAAACCGCCCGCGAGAGAACCGTCCGCAAGCCGCCCTTCTCAAGATGGTAGATCGCCTCCGCCGATGTGCCGCCCGGGCTGGTGACCTGATTGCGCAGCGTCGCGGGATGCTCATGGCTCTGGGCGGCGTACTCAACTGAGCCGCGCATGGTCTGGATGACGAGCTGCTCGGCGATGCGCCGCGAGAAGCCCAGATGCACTCCGGCGTCGATCAGCGCCTCCATGAACAGGAAGACGTAGGCGGGTCCGGTGCCGCTGAGCGCCGTCGCCATGTCTAGGTAATGCTCATCTTCCACAAAGACCTCCTGCCCAAAGGAGGCGAGGATGGCGCGCGCCTGCTCGCGGCGCGCCTCAGGCACGCTTTCAGTCGCCGTCCAGACGGTGATGCCCTGCCCGATGCGCGCTGGAGTGTTGGGCATCGAGCGCACCACGTTCGGATTGTGCAATCCCTCGCTGATCTGGGCGATGGTCGCCCCGGCGATGATGCTGATCACCAATTTAGGCAGGCTGCCCAGCTCGCCGACATCCATGAAGACCCGATCCAGCACTTGCGGCTTCACGCTCAGGATCAAAATGTCCGCCGCGCGGACTGCCTCGCGGTTGTGCGTGGTGGTTTGAATGCCGAAGCGCTGATGGAGCACGTCGCAGCGCTCTGGCAGGGGATCGGCGGCGATGATTTGCGAGGGGCGCAGGATGCCCTTCGAGAGCAGCCCGCCGATCATCGCCTCTGCCATCACACCGCTTCCGATAAAGGACGTTATCAAACCCTCAAAATTGCTCAGGTTTGCCCCGTTGGGATTGCTCATGACTCTTCTCCTCCCTCAATTGGATAACCGACATCGAATAGATCGCGCAGCGGCAAGCTGAAGTCGGGCGGGATCGTCCCCCTTCTAGGCTCTGATCGATGCTCAGCGGCACAACTTGGTAGCCCTGTGGCAAGGAGCGGTACAGCTCGGCGCTCTGCTCGTCGGGGGAGATCAGCCAGACTTCGCGCGCGCCGAGCGCGAGGTGACGCAGCGCTTTGCGCTGCACGCTGAATGCGCTCGCCGTCGTTTTCGCCCGCGCTTTTGCCTTTGCTTGTCTGTCCATGCTCAAAAGCTCTGTTCAGCGGCGCGTCGACGCCCTCAACCCGCCGCTATCGCTTCGTAATAGGCGACCTCAGCTGCCGCCAAGCGCTCTCGATTGACCCTCACGCCCAACCCAACGCCCGTCGGGACGCTGAGGGTCGAATCCTCGGCGTTCAAGGTGAAAACTTCTTCCGTCAGGTCGGGATCGTAGTAGCGGCTGGTCGCGCTGATATCGCTGGGCAGCGTCACGCCCATCAGCGAGGCGAGCGCGAGGTTCGCCGCCCTGCCCACGCCCGTCTCCAACATGCCGCCGACCCATAACGGCACGCCCTCCGAGCGGCACAAGTCATGAATCTTGAGCGCCTCAGATAGCCCGCCGACCCGTCCCGGCTTCAAGTTCACGATCTTGCCCGCGCCGATGTGCAGCATCAAGCGCACATCATCCGCCGTGAGAATGCTCTCATCAAGGCAGATCGGAGTCTGCAGCTGCGCTTGCAGCTTGCTGTGCTGGTATAAGTCAAGGTGACCGAGCGGCTGCTCGATCATCATCAGGTTGAGATCGTCGAGCTGCTTGAGGGTCGGCGCGTCATCGAGGGTGTAGGCGCTGTTGGCATCCGCCATGAGCGCGATATCGGGATAGGCGCTGCGCACGGCGCGCAGCAGCTCGACGTCCCACTTCGGCTTGATCTTCAGCTTGATGCGCCGATAGCCCTCTTGCAAGCGCTTCTCAATGACGGCGAGCGTCGCCTCGATGCTGGGCTGAATGCCGATGCTGACGCCGACGGGGACTCGTTCTTTGCGCGGCGCGCCGCCGCTGAGCAGATCGCCCAGCGCGACGCCGCGTTCAGCCGCCACCGCCGCCCAAAAAGCCGCTTCAAGCGCCATGCGCGCCATCGGATGCCCGCGAAAGGCGCGCAGCTTGCTCAGATCGCGCTCGCCCAGCACAGCGGGAATGAAAAAATCGCGCAGGACGTGCAAAGCGGTCTCGGTGGTCTCGTAGCTGTAGCGCGGCGCCCAAGATGCCACGCACTCGCCCCACCCCGTCACCCCGCTGACGAGTTCCAGCTCCACAAGCACGGCGGCGCGCAAGGCATCTTGGCGCGCCTCGCTGCCGAAGCTGGTCATCAACATCTCCACGAGGGGCATGGCGATTGGATGTACGCGGATGTGCGCAATGGGCGACTGGGAGTGCACGAAATAGGTCTGTGTCATGTGCGGAAGCCTCTCTAGTTGGTGCTGAAACGGCTGATGCGAATCTCGCTGTATTCGCCGTAGCTCAAGACGTAAAAGCTGCGCTCGCGCCCTTCGTAGACGCCGTGGATGAAATCGGTGACGGCATACCCGTCGTTCAGCAGCCGCTCAAGCACCTCGCGGCTGTGAGCGCGCCAAGCTTGCGCCAGATCGAGGTCGCGGCTGAGGATGGCGTCGTAGTCGGTCGGAATCTCCACAAGAGCGAGCGTGCTTTGCGGCGGCTCGATGCGCTCGGCGGGGACGGGCAAGCCCTGCGCGTTCGCGCTCGTCGGATTCAGGATGTTGGCGTTGCCCTCTAAGTACTGCTGCAAGGTGAGGCTGCTGCGCCGCCCGTTGATGCGCTGCTCAACGCGGTTGCTGGTCACCCACCATTCCGCCAACAGCCGATCCGAACTGTGCAGCTTCACCAGCGCCGAATCGCCGCTGCCGTAGTAATCGCGGTAGTAGACCTGCCCGATGGCGCCCAGTTTGCGGATGTTCAGGTGGGCGTTGCGGCTGAGCAAGGGATCGAACGTCCACGTGATCAGGCGGATGCCCAGCCCGATCGCGAAGTTGCGCTGCGCCAACTTCAGCTCATAGCCGACTCCCGTGCCGCGATATTCAGGCTGCACCGCCATGCGCTGCGAGACCAATTTCAAGTTCGCCATCGCCGGACGCTCGGACTCCGGCGCTTCCAAGCCTAAGTAGCTGATGATGAACCCGATCAGCTGGTCGCCGCGCAGGGCGCCCAAGATCGAGCCGCCGTTGCGGGCTAGGGAGATCAACATATGGCTGTAGATGACGGTCTTCGGATCGTCCCAGACCAAGCGCTGCAGCGTTTCCACAGCCTGCAGTTCTTCCAGAGTCTTCAGAGAACGGATGACGTAGTCGGACATGCTGCCTCTCAAGGGAATTCAGGGATCAAGCGATACGGCGCGGGCGGCGGCGCAACATCGAGCGAAGCAGCTCAAAGCCGTAACGTCTGCTGCGCATGTAGGTCAGGATCGTATCTTCAAAACGGCGCGGCTGCATCTCGAAGAGGTCGTAGAGGGTGCTCATCGAGGCGGTGCGGTTGCTGGCGAGCAGATCGAGCCACTGCGCTGTGAGGGGAAAGTACGGGAAGAAGCGGCTGAGGATGGCGGCGAAGGCGCGCAGCGTCCACGGCGGCACAGGCACGATCAAGCGCGGCGCTCTGGTCACGCGCATGATCGTCCTGACCATCTCGTTGAAGGTCATGTATTCCGGTCCGCCGATGCCCAGCGTCTGATCGACCGTATCCAGATGTTCCATGCTCTTGATGAGCGCCTCGATCAGATCGCCGATGTAAAGCGGATGCAGCAGCCCCTCGCCGCTGCCTGGCTGCAGGAAAATGAACGGGTTCGCTCGCAAAAGTTGCGCGATGCCGTTGACGAACGTATCGCCTTGCCCAAAGACCACGCCGCTGCGAAAAATCGTGTACGCCAGACCGCTGCTGCGCACCATCTCCTCAACGCGCCCTTTGACGCGCAAGAGCGTGAAGGCAGAGGCGCTCGAGGCGCCCAAATGACTCAGCACCACCAGCCGACCGATGCGCGCCGAGCGCCCCGCCGCGATCACGTTCTGTGTGCCGCCGATATCGATGCGCTCCAGATCGGCTTTTCTGCCCCACCACTGCGCGCTGGCGAGGTGAAAGACCGTGTGCGTGCCGATCATGGCGCGGTAGAGGCTCTCGACGTCGTAGAGGCTGCCTTGCACCACCTCAACGGACTCGCCTAAAGGCTTGAGCGTTTTCTCCGCCCGCGCCGAGAGCACGCGCACGCGCTCGCCTTGTTCGGCAAAGCGCCTCACGAGGGCTTTGCCCACAAAGCCGCTGCCGCCCGTCACCACAATCATGCCGTCTGTCCTGCTTGCCGATGCTCGCAGCGCCATTATACCGAATAATCTCAGGAGCGCTAAGCCCGATCCGAGTGCCCGATGCTGTGCCTCGCCTGAATAGTCGCATCAAATAACGCAGAATAGAGCTCTATAATGGATTTGCCTTGCGCATTGAAAAGCGCGCTGAAAGGGTTTTCATTACGTAAGCTTCAATACAACAGCTAGGGCGCGCTGATGGCAGCAAGCAATACAAAGACGGGATGATCATCGGCTTGGTGCTGCTCGACGAGCTGATCGAGCAGGCTGAATGCGTCTTCTGAAGCCCTCGCGCCCGCCGACCTCGCGATGGGCGAACAGATCATCATGCGCGAGCAGAGCCTCAAGCAGGAGGTGCAGGAGCTGCGCATCGAGATCGACGAGACTGAGAAGACGCGCGCCGTGAGCGAAATCACTGAGAGCGAGTTCTTCAAGGAGCTGCAAGTGAAAGCGGCACGGATGCGCCAGCGCACTAAGTCTCTCTCTGAATGAGGGCGCTCGGCGAGGTCGCGGCGGCGCTTTCTACCTGATCTTGATGAGTTTTTAGCGAGTCTGCGTAACATTGCTGCCACAAAGTGTGCTAGGATGAGCGTGTCAGGCAATTCAGGAGACATTTCAATGAGCCACACGCACGATAAGACCAAACTTTTGGTCATCCATCCCGACGAGGGCGTTCAAGATACCCATCACGGCTTCATGCGGCAGTGGGGCATCACCGATCAGACGACCGGCGCTCAAGCCATCAGCATGACGCACGGCAGTTTAGCGCCCGGCTTGAAGGCGGAGGCGCACTACCATCCCTTCGAGACCGCGATCTACATCATCAGCGGCACGGCGAAGGTCTACTACGGACCGAACCTTGAGCATGAGATCGTCTGCCAGAGCGGTGATTTCGTCTACATTGCGCCCGGCGTGGTGCATGCGCCTGAGAACATCGGCGATATGCCGCTGGAGTACGTGGCAGCGCGCAGCGCATCGGCGGACGTCTACTATCTGCCCAACACCGGTCCGCTGGCTTAGTTCAACCGCGTAGCCCTCCCCTCAGAGGTTAGCTAAGCTGACCTCTGCTTGATCGTGCCGATTATGCTATGATAGAGTCGTATCCTGAAAGGTCGGTTGAGCTGATCAGCGGGAGTCGGCATGACGATCAGAATTATCCCACGCTATAAGCTGCTGCTGCGCTATAACATCAACCCTGAGACGCATGACGAATATTATGCCTTCGTCACGCAGGAATTCGTGCCGAGTATGCAGGCGCTAGGGCTATATATGTTCCGCGTCTATCACACTGCCTATGGCGAGCATCCGATGCGCCAACTGGAATTTTTGGCAGAAGACCTCGATACAGTGCGCGTTGCGCTCAAGAGTAACACTTGGCAGCGCCTTGAGGAAAAGCTCAAAGGCTTCGTCTCGGATTACAGCCGTAAGCTGATCACCTTCCGCGATGGCTTCCAGCTATGAGCTTGCGGCGCCTGCGCAATGCGCTGCTTCAGCAAGGCGTGCGCTCGGTGCTGAACATCGGCGCTGAGGCGGCGGCAACTGCCACTGCCAAGCACTTTCGGCAAGTTTTCAGCGCCCAGCCGCCGCTGACCGTCTACGTGCGCGGCAGCCAAGTTGCGGTGCATGTGCAGCGCGGTGCGCCTCAGAGCGTGCTGCTGGAGGCGGACTTGCACGCCAGCTTCGGCTGGGAATTCCTGACCGATCAAGATGAGCAAGGCGTGTACATTGTGGCGCGCCGCAAGCCCGTGCTGGGCGCCCTCTCGTGGGCGAGCCTCAGCCTGACCTTGCCCGTCTACGCGCACCTCGCCCTGCACCTGACGCCCGGCAGCTTGCACTTGACTCACCTCGAAGGCACGCTCACGCTGCCCGCACAATCCACCTAGCCCTCAGTCAGTTTGCTGGACGTCAGGTAGGCGTCAGCTCAGCGGCGCTTGGAAGGGCGGAGTTGCTGTACAATCAAGGGCAACGCTTTCATTCGCGGAGTGTGTGCCATGAAAAATCTATTGCGCGCCGCCTTGCTGGTCGTTCTGCTGATGGCGAATTTCGCCGCCTCGCCCGCCGCTGTGCAAGCCGACAACGGCTGCGCTCAGGTCGTCCGTTCGGAGAGCTGCAAGTACGGTCTGCCCGCGTGGGAATACGACGGGCTGCTGGCGCAGATGCAGGCGCATTCGCCTCAGAGCTTGCCGCGCGTGGCGGTAGATCGAGCTGAACTGCGCCGCTACAGCTTGTATCAGTTGCCACGCCGCGATGTCGTCTTCTACGATGCGCCTAACGGCAACCCTCGCGAGGCGGTCAATCCGGGCTACGCCTTCACGGCTGTGCGCGAAGAGCGCGATGGCTGGGTGCGCATCGACGGCGAACGTTGGCTGCCCGCCGATCAGCTCAGCGGCACGCGCGCCTCAGGTTTCAGCGGCGTGCTGCTGAACGGTTATCCGCCCTTCCCGCTGCTGTGGATGGCGCGCAGCGTCCACGCGGCGGAGGTGCCCGGCGGCAAAATGCTCCAGCGCCTGCCGGTGCTCGCCAAGCACACGCCCTACTACATTTTCAAGACGGTGCGCGTGGGCAACTGGGACTGGTATCTAATCGGCGACGGCATGTGGGTTGAGCAGCGCAACGTAGCCGTGCTGCAGCCCGTCGAGCCGAAACACAGCGGGCGCTGGATCGCCGTCGATTTGTACGAACAGGTCGCGGTAGCCTTCGAAGGCGGCACGCCCGTCTTTGCGACGTTGATCTCGTCGGGCTTGGCGAAGACTCCCACCCGCGAGGGCATGTTCGCGGTCTGGGCGAAGCTGCGCAGCGGCAGCATGAGCGGCTACGAAGGCAAACCGGAGCAGTACAACATCCCCGTTGTGCCGTACATCCTGTATTTCGATGGCTCGATTGGCTTGCACGGCACTTTCTGGCACAATGGTTTCGGTTATCGGCACAGCCGCGGCTGCGTGAATCTCTCGATCAGCGACGCTAGGTGGCTGTACAACTTCGCTGAAGTCGGCACGCCAGTCTACGTTTGGCGCAGTCGCTAGGGAGCGTGTAGATGCAGCGTCTGAGATTGATCATGTTGCTGAGTGCGCTGCTGTGCAGTGCGCTCAGCGCGCCCGCCCGCGCCGACGACGGAAAGGGAGCGATATGCGCGCAAGCGAGGGGGATGTGCTTGTACAGCCTGCCTGCAGCGCACTATCAGATGCTCCTGCCGCAGATGTTGGCGCATCCCAAGCCGAACGGGCGCCCCGTCCCTGTGGATAGGCAAGCGCTCTATCGCCACAGCCTGTATCAGATCGATCCGAACGGCATCACGCTCTACGATGCGCCCAACGGCGCGCCGATTGGCAGTCTGCCCGTCGGCTTCATCTTCGTAGGGATGCGCCAACAACGCGACGGCTGGGGCGAAGTGCGTCGGGGCGAGTGGGCGCCTCTCAGCCAGCTGAAAGGCGTACCTGCCTCGTCTTTCAGCGGCATGATCTTCGATGCGCCGCCGCCTTACCCTATCGCGTGGCTTTTGCAGCCGACTCAGCCCAGCAGCGCTCCCGCCGCCCCGCCAGAGCCGACCGCGCCCCTCTTGGCGCGCTACACGCCCGTCTATCTGTTCGCCACC
>CALKXH010000021.1 GCA_938005675.1 uncultured Anaerolineae bacterium | reverse complement strand
GGGCAAGCCATCCGCCTTGTGCGCGACTCGGAGGGTCGCCCGACGCTGAGCATCCCCAGCGGCACGATGTGGTGGAAAGAGTTCTACATGCAGGCGGGCGATCGGCAATTCTTGGTGGAGCGCCGCATCACGCGCCGCACTCAGAACGGCTGGACGTACTACACCTCGCACTATATGCCGCCAGAGGCGTGGCAGCCTCAGTTTCAGGGCGTGATCAGCCTGCCGATGGACTCGCAGGGCGCGCTCAACTACGTCTTCGCGGCGGATGAGTGGCTGCCGACCAGCTTCTTCCAGCCCGATCTCGAAATTCGCCTTGAGTCGGAGGGCGTGGAATATCCGTACGTCTTTCCGGGACGGGTGCAGTGCGCGGTCTGTCATGCGGGGGCAGCAGGCGCCTATCCGAACGGCGCGCGGAATCCCATCGCGGCTTTCGGCTTGCATCCCAATAACTTGACGCCCGCCTCCTACCGCGCTTTGGTCGAGCGCGGCTGGCTGGTCGATACCGACGCGCTGCTGACCCCGAACTATCCCGATGGCGAGGCGAACGCCGCGCAAGACGTCTTTGAGGCGAAGACTCAGCAGCTGGTCGCCGTGATGCGCAACAACTGCCTATCTTGCCATAATCCGAACAGCCTTGCGCAGGGCAACATCACGGCGTTCGTCCTCGATCCGAACCGCGCCTACACAGGCGACGAGCTGATCGAGGCGCTCTCGGTGCGCGGGCGCATGGTTGCCGAGCCGCATCCGCTGGTGACGCCCGGCGAGCTGGATAAGAGCGAGGTGATGCTGCGCTTGTTGGGCATCGAAGGGCGGCGGCGGATGCCGCCCGTGGAAGGCGGTCTGCCCGATCAGGATGAGCACATCTTGGCGCTGTGGCGCGAGTGGATCGAGCTCGCCGCGCGGCGCTGAGGTATAATGACGGCGGCGTCCCGATGTGGGGCGCCGCCGTCCCTTGCCAAAGTCCTTGAGATAGACGCTACAAACGCGATTTGAGTCACTGCGATGTCATCCGATCCTTTCGACTTCCTCCCGACGCCCGCTTTGCCCGATCAGGGCGTCTATGAGCGGGCGGCAGCCCGTCAAGCCCGCCTGACCAAGCCCGAAGGCGCGCTCGGGCGTCTTGAGGCGCTCGCCTGCCAGCTCGCCGCTTTCACGGGGCGGCTGGATTGGTTGCCGACGCGCCGCGCTGCCATCGTCTGCGCCGCCGATCACGGCGTGGCAGCGCAAGGGGTCAGCGCCTACCCGCAGGCGGTCACTGCGCAGATGGTGCTGAACTTTCTGCGCGGCGGCGCGGCGGTCAACGTCTTGGCGCGCCAGATGAACGCGCGCATCCTGGTGGTGGATGCGGGCGTGGCAGCCGAGCTGCCCGATCATCCGCGCCTGCTCAAGGGCAAGATCGCGCACGGCACAGCCGATCTGAGCGCGGGCGCAGCCATGAGCGAGGCGCAAGCGGCTGAGGCGCTCCGCTTGGGCGTGCGCGCCTTCGAGCAGGTCTACGCCGAGGGCGTCGACATCGTGGCAATCGGCGAGATGGGCATCGCCAACACGACCGCCGCCAGCGCGATCATCGCCGCCGTGACGGGACGCCCGCCCGCTGAGGTGACCGGGCGCGGCACGGGCATCGATGAGCAGCGCCTGCAGCACAAGATCGGCGTGATCGAGCGCGCCTTGCAGATCAATCAGCCGCGCGGCGGCGAGACGTTGGCGAAGGTCGGCGGCTTTGAGATCGGCGCGATGGCGGGCGCGATCCTCGCGGCGGCGGCGCGCCGAGTCCCCGTGCTGCTGGACGGTCTGATCAGCACGGCTGCCGCCCTGATCGCAGCCCAATTCGCGCCCGATGTCCGCCACGCCCTGATCGCCGCGCATCGCAGCGCCGAGCGCGGGCATCAAGCGGCGCTCGACTGGCTCGCCCTTGAGCCGTTGCTAGACCTTGATCTGCGCTTGGGCGAGGGCACGGGCGCGCTGCTCGCCTTGCCAGTGGTGGAGGCGGCGATGCGGACGCTCCAAGAGATGGCGACCTTCGATGAGGCGGGCGTGAGCGAGAAAGACTGAAGATGCTGGACGATCTCAGGCGCGCCGTCCGCTTTTTGAGCATTTTGCCCGTCGGAATCGGCAAAGATGAGGCGGCGCGCCCGCCGGGCTACGCTTTCACTTACTTCCCGCTGATCGGCTTGCTCTTCGGCGGGATCGGCGCGCTGCTGATGAGCTTGCCGCGCTTCGACGCGCCCACGCGCGCCTTCCTCGTCGTGCTGAGCTGGTGCGTCCTGAGCGGCGGCTTGCACCTCGATGGCTTCGCCGACGCCTGCGATGGGCTGCTGGCGACCACCACGCCCGAACGCCGTCTGGAGATCATGCGCGACCCGCGCGTGGGGACGTGGGCGGTCGCGGGCGTGGTGTTGCTGCTCTTGGGCAAGTGGCTGCTCCTGCGCAACCTCCCGCCGCTGTGGATCGTCCTGCCGCCCGTGCTGGGGCGCTTGGCGATGGTCGGGTTGGCGGCGGGCTACCCCTCGGCGCGCCCGCAGGGACTCGGCGCGGCGTTTCGGAGCGGGCTGGGCAGAGATCAGCTGATCGGGGCGGCGTTGATCGGCGCGGCGTGCCTGCTGGGCGTGGCGCTCTCGGATTGGCGGGCGACGCTCGGCGCGCTGAGCCTGCCCGTCGTGATTTTTCTCTTCGGACGCTTCGCGGCGAGGCGTCTGGGCGGCGGCTTGACGGGCGATACGTACGGCGCGGGCTGCGAATTGACGGAGTGGTTATGTCTGCTGCTTTTGAACCTATGGTGAGCCGCTTCGGGACGCCTTTCCGAGTCGGCAGCACCTCGTACGTCTATCCCGCCGACATCTTGCCGAATGTGGAGCGCCTCGCCGCCGACGGCGACGTGGACGACATCGAGCTGATCCTCTTCGAGGTGGACGAGGGCGCCACCAACTTGCCCGACTCGCCCACCATCGCGCGCCTGAGCGCCCTCGCCGCTCGGCACGGCTTGAGCTACAGCGTGCATCTGCCTCTCGATCTCGCCCTCGCCGCCGACGGGAGCGCCCAGCATCAATCGCTCTTCAAGGCGGAGCGCGTCATCCGCCTGACCGAGCCGTTGGCGCCTTCGGCGTACGTCTTTCACCTCGATGGGCAGGGCGTCGAGACGCCGCAGTGGGTTGATCGGGCGCTGCGCGCGCTGGAGGTCGTCATCGGCTGGGTCGGCGAGCCGAGCCTGCTGGCAGTCGAGAACCTTGAGACGTGGTCGCCGCATTACCTCGATCCGATCTTGGCGCGCTTGCCCATCAGCCGCACGACCGACATCGGTCACTTGTGGAAGACGGGCGTCGAGCCGCTCAGCCTCTTGGAGGCGTGGCTGCCGCGCACGCGCGCGATTCATCTGCACGGCGTCGGCGAGCGCGATCACAAGAGTCTGGCGCTGATGCCGCCCGATCAGCTCGATCCTGTCATCGCGGCGCTGCTCAGGTTGCCCTATCGCGGCGTGCTGACCTTGGAGGTCTTTGAGACGGCGGATTTCTTCAGCAGTCGCGCCGCGTTGTTGGAGTCGGTGGCGAGGGTGCGGGCGTGGGCGAGCTGATCCTGCTCTTGGGCGGGGCGCGCAGCGGCAAAAGCACGACGGCGCTGCGCATGGCGGCTGAGCGCGGCGGCGACTCGGTCTTGTTCATCGCCACGGCGACGGCGAGCGACGCGGAGATGGCGGCGCGCATCGCCCAGCATCGGGCGGAGCGCCCCGCCGCATGGCAGACCCTCGAAGCGCCGCGCGGAATCGGGGAGGCGGTAGCCCATCTGGCGGCGCAGCCGCGCGCAATCGTGGTGGATTGCATCACGCTCTTAGCGGCGAACGTTTTGCTCGCCCTGCCCGAAGACTGCAGCCAAGCCGAGGCGAACGCCGCCGTGCTCGGCGAGATCGACTCGCTGCTGGCTGCGCAGCGGGCGAGTCCCGCCGTGTGGATCGCGGTCAGCAACGAGGTGGGCATGGGAGTCGTGCCGCCCTATCGCTTGGGCAGGCTTTACCGCGATGCGCTGGGCAGCGCCAATCAGCGCCTCGCCGCCGCCGCCGATCAGGTCTACCTGATGGTGGCGGGCTTGGCGTGGCGGCTGAAGTAGCGCTCAGGTATCGCGCTCGCTGCGGAACCACGTCTCGACTTGGCGCATGATCTGCTGTTTGAGACCCTCGCGTTGGGCGTCGGCGAGGCAGTTCTGGAAGCGGGCGTTGAGCGCCTCAGGATCGAAGCCGTTCGGCTTGCCGATGGCGACCAGCTGCGTGCGCGGGAGCTCGTCGCCCCATGCCTCGCCGATGGTGTAGGAGGCGCGCGTGCCGACCACCTGCAAGATCACGCGGCGCTCTGGCACCTCTTGCGCGTAGACCACGCCTTTGAAGCGGAAGATGCTGCTGGGCAGCGTATTCACGGCGCGCTTGAGCGCCTGCAGCGAGAGCGGCTGATGGCTCGTCCAGCTCCATGAGCTGTAGACCATCGTGTGATCGTGGTGGTGATGCTCATGCGCCTCGCCCTCTTCAGGCTCGTGAGCCTCATGCTCATGATCGTGGTCATGATCGTGGTCGGTCGGGACGCCTGCCTCATGCACGTGGATATCTTTGGCTTGGCGCTCTAGCAGCTCCTCAGGCGCATAGCGCCCGACGCCCAGCACCAGCTCCAGCGGCACGCGCCCGTAAGTTGTCTCGATGATGCGGGCGCGCGGATAGGTCCAGCGGCGCTTGAGCGCCTCCAGCTGCTCCGACGTGACCAGATCGATCTTGTTGATGACGATGATATCGGCAGTGATCAGCTGCTCATAGGCGAGGTAGGCGTCATCGCCCTGCAAATTCTGGAACTGCTCGGCGTCCACCACGGCGATGATGCTATCGAGGCGCAGGACGGGGCGCAGCTCCGGCAGCAGGAAGGTCTGGGCGACTGAGACGGGGTCGGAGACGCCGCTCGGCTCGATGATGATGTAATCGGGCGGATCGTCGCGGTCGAGCAGGCGCAGCACCTCGCGCAGCAGGTCGCCGCGGATGGAGCAGCAGATGCAGCCGTTGGCGAGGTTGACCACATCATCGCCCTCCACGCCGACGATCAGCTGCGCATCGATGTTGATGGCGCCGAAGTCGTTGACCAAGACGGCGATGCGCAAGCCGTGATCGGCGTGCAGGATGTGATTGAGCAGGGTGGTCTTGCCAGCGCCCAGAAAGCCCGTCAGCAAGGTGATCGGGACGGGCGGCAGGTCGGTCTCAGCGGTCATGAGCGGTCTCCTTTCGGTGGTGGCAGACAACACGGACAGTTGCGCGGGTGAGCGCGCTGCGGCGCGGCAGCTTCGGGCGGCGGCGCGCCGCGCGTGAAAAACGTGGCGGCAAAGTTGACTTGCCGCGTACAGAGCGCGCCGCACAGCGGGCAGTTGAGCGGCTCATCGATGCGCTCGACGGGGCGTCGCTCTTCGATTTCGATTCCGCAGACGGGACAAGTATAACAATACAGCGGCATGACAAGCTCGCAATCGTTTTGATACATTGTATCATATTTTTGAGCGCTTGGGCAAAGTTGAGTTTGGCGAGCTGAGCGAATTGGGGCGTTTTGCCCTTTGACAAAACGCGATTCAAACAGCTATACTGAGCGATAAGATTCGAGCGAAGACGCGCTCGCCTGACGCTTCAGAAATAGCTGCCACACAACTCTTGCGCACGCTTGGCGTTATTTAATCAGCGAGCCTCGCACGCCGTTCCTCATGCGCGGCGGCGGGCTTGGTGAGTGTGCCTCACCCGAATCAAAAATACCCTTAGGGGGTCGGAGAGACATGGAATCATCGGTTATCGGAGCGAGTCCAGAGCTGGACTTTGGCGCCCTGTTGGAAGAATCCTTCAGCAGCATGGAGCAGCCCGAACGCGGCGACCTGCTGATGGGGACGATCCTCGCCATCGATGAGCAGGGCATTATCGTAGACGTCAAGATGAAGCGCGATGCCGTCGTGCCGCGCACCGACCTTGAACGGCTGGGCGACGTCACCTTCACGGTCGGGCAGGAAGTGCCGATCATCGTGATGAATCCTGAGGATCAGGACGGCAACCTCATCGTTTCGATCGCGCAGGCGCGCCAGAGCGAGGATTGGCTGCGCGCCGAAGAGCTGATGCAAAGCGGCGAAGTGGTCGAGGCGGTGGTGGCGGATGCCAACCGCGGCGGCATCATCGTGCCGTTCGGCAACTTGCGCGGCTTCATCCCCGCCAGCCACGTGGCAGACCTGCCGCGCGGGCTGAGCGAAGACGACCGCAAAGACTTCATGATGAACCTCGTCGGCAAGAAGATTTACATCAAAGTCATCGAGGTCAATCGCAAGCGCCGCCGTCTGGTGCTGAGCCAACGTGACGCACAACGTGGGCAACGCGACCAGAACAAGGAATCGCTGCTGGAGAACCTGCAAGAGGGCGAAGTGCGGCGCGGCGTGGTCAGCGGGCTGCGCGACTTCGGCGCCTTCGTGGATTTGGGCGGCGCCGACGGCTTGATCCACATCAGCGAGCTAGCGTGGCATCGCGTCAAGCACCCGCGCGAGCTGCTCTCGGTCGGGCAGGAGCTGGATGTGTACATCCTGCGGCTGGATCAGGATAGCAAGCGCATCGGGCTCTCGCTCAAGCGCCTGCAGCCCAATCCGTGGTCGCTGGTCGACGAGATGTATCACGTCGGGCAGCTGGTGGAAGGCACGATCAGCCGCGTGGCGCAGTTCGGCGCTTTCATCAGCCTCGAGCCGGGCATCGAGGCGCTGCTGCATACCAACCAGATGGGCGATCCGCCGCCCGAAGACCCGACGCAGGTGCTGCGCGAGGGCGATAAACTGCTCATGCGCATCATCAGCATCGAGAGCCACCGCCAGCGGCTGGGCTTGAGCCTGAAAGACGTCAGCGCCGAAGAGCGCGCCCGCTGGACGGAAGAACACGGCACGGTCTTGGCGGTCATCCCGCCCAGCGGTGGCAAAAATGCGCCCGCTGCGGTAGATTCACCTGAGGATCAGGTTGAAGTGGCGGGCTGACTTGACGGCGTCCGTTGGCAACTGCAAGCTATTGGCAGGGCGGGGCAGGCGAGTCGGCTTGCCCTTGCCCCGTTTTGCGCGCCCGATCATTCGAACCAAATTGATACAGAGAGGAGGTGACAAATCGCGTGACATCGGTGACTTTACGCCCGAACGAGACCCAGGAGCAGCTGCTGCGGCGCTTCCGCAAGCAGGTGGCGAAGAGCGGCATCCTCAGCACGGTGCGCCGCAAGCGCTGGCACGTCTCCAAGAGTGAGCTGCGCCGCATCGCCAAGAAGAAGGCAATCCGCCGTGCTCGCCGCAAGCAACAACGCAATTACGGCTGAGCCGCGCCCCAAGTTCGCAGGCAAGCTCTCATCCAAGCCTCGCTTGGATGAGAGCGCCACGATCCAATCGCTACACAGAAAGGATGGCTATGCCCAAAGAGTCAGAATCGAAGATCGAAGTTGAAGGGCAAGTGATCGAGACCTTGCCCAACGCCACCTTCCGCGTGGCGCTCGATAACGGACACGAAGTCATGGCGTATCTCTCTGGCAAGATGCGCAAGAACTTCATCCGCATCCTGCTGGGCGACCGCGTCCGCGTAGAGCTGAGCGAGTACGACCTGAAGCGCGGGCGCATCACTTACCGCTACGTGCGGCGCAGCAACACTGAAGGCGAGAGCCTCTAGACGGCGCTGAACTGAGGCTTTCCCATGCTTGGTCGCTTGGCTTGGGCAGGACATCTGGCGCTGCGCCGCCTGAGCGCCCAATGGCGCGCCCTGCTGACCGTGATCGTCGGCGCGTTGCTGAGCGCAGCCGTCGGCGCGCTGATCCCGCTCTACCAGAGCGCCGTGGCACAGGTCAGCCTTGTGGAGCGCTTCAGCCAATTGCCCCTTGAGGACGTCCACGCGCACGCCAGCCTCGCCGTGGTGCCGAATCAGCGCCTGCCGCAGCCGCTCGATGACGTCTTCAACGCCTACGACGCCCAATTCCGCGCCCTCGCCGCCGCCCATTTCGACGCCTTCCCTAGCTGGCTGCGCCAGATCGCTTTCTACGCCGAGAGCAGCGCCCTCGCCATCAACCCGCCGCCCGAAGCGGGCGAGACGCGCATCCCCGATCCGACCCTGCGCGCTTTCCTCGCCTATCACGAGGCGTGGACAGATAAGATCGTCTTGCTGGAGGGCAGGCTGCCGCGCGACCTCGCCGACGCTGAGGCTGACCTTGAGATTGTGATCCCTTTCGAGGCGCAGAGCGCGCACGGCTTTGAGGTGGGCGAGGTGCTGACCCTCGATCAGGGCGGTCCGCGCGGCGGCTGGGCGAGCAGCCGCAACATTCAGGCGCGCGTCGTCGGCATCGCGGCGCAAAATGAGAGCCTGCCGCCCGCCGAGCGCGCCTATTTCATGAACCCCTCCCCGCTGCGCTACGCCGAGACGCGCGGCGAGTACCGCGCCGAATTCGTCGCCCTGACCACGCGCGCCGCGCTACTGCGCGCCGCCGCCGAGTTCATCCCCGATACGCCCGTCCGCTTCGGGTGGCGGCTGCTCTTCGATCACGCCCGCCTGCCCTTCGTGCGCAGCGCACAGGCGCGCGCCGCCCTGCTTGCATACGATAACGCGCTGGTCGAGGCGTTCCGCCAAGCCGAAGACGGGACGCCGCTGCAGCTGGTGCGCTTCACGCGGCTGATCAACTGGCAGGTGCAGGGCGATCAGAACGTCGATAACGGCGTGCTGCTCGCCTATGAACGCGCCATCCGCTCGTTGGATGCACCTTTCACGTTGCTGCTCTTGCAGCTGGGCGCGCTGGTGATCTTCTTCCTGCTGGTGACGGCGGCGCTGGTGCGGCGCGGCGAGCGCCGCGAGATCGCCATGCTGCAGAGTCGCGGTGCGGCGGATGGCGCCTTGATCGCCTTGCGCGGCGTGGAGGCGTTCATCTTGTGCCTGATCGCCGCGCTGTGCGCGCCGTTCCTCGCGCGGCAACTGCTGATCTGGATCGCGCCCTTCTTCGCCGATTATCCCGATTTGCCGCTCTTGCTGACCGCCGATGCGTTCGTGTTCTCGGCGTTGGCGGCGAGCGTGGCGTTCGTGGCGCTCATGGCGACCTTGCGCCCCGTCTTGCGGCTGCCCTTGATCGTGGGCGGCGGCGTGGCGCAGCGCGGCGAGCGCCAAGCGTGGTGGCAACGCTACTATCTAGACGTGATCCTCGCCGTTGTGGGCGTGGCGGCGCTCTTGCGCTTGCTCAGCCGCGAGACGCCGCTCTTCACCACCACGGCGGGCGGCAGCGCGACCGATCCGCTGCTGTTGCTCTCGCCCGCCTTGCTCTTTCTTGGGCTAGGGAGCATCCTGCTGCGCACCTTCCCGCTCTTGGCGGCGCTGATGGCGCGCCTCTTAGCGCTAGGGCGCGGGGCGGTTGGCGCGTTGGGCGCGTGGCAGCTCGCCCGCGAGCCGCTCCACTACGGACGCATCACCTTTTTGCTGGCGTTGGCGATTGGCATCGGCTGGTTCGCCACCAGCTTCCGCGCCACGGTCGACCGCAGCCAGACCGATCAGGCGCGCTATCGGGTTGGGGCGGATGTGCGCCTGAACGAGCGCGACCTGCGCTTGAACGTCGGGCGCGCCCTGCCCGCCGAGACTTACGCAGCGGCGCCTGAAGTGGCTGCGGCATCGGTGGCGTGGCGGCTGCGCGCCGTCAATTTTCAGGCGGATGCCTCCCGCGCGGCGCTGAGCGGGCAACTTTTGGCGGTCGACTCGGCGACTTTCGCGCCGAGCGTCCATTGGCGCCCCGATCTAGGCGCCTTGCGCCTGCCCAGCCCGCCCGACGCGCCGCCGACTCTGCCTCAAGTCGGCGAGGCGCTGCCTTTCTTGCCCCAAAGTTTGCGCTTGTGGGCGCGCTTTGACGTCTGGACGGGCTTCAGGCACGTGCCGGACGTTGACCGCCTGCTGCGGCGCACCACTTTCTACGCGCGGCTGCAGGACTCGGCAGGCAGTTGGCTGATCGCGCCGTTCCGCCCTGTGGAGGTTGAGTACGCGCGCACGGGCAGCGGGCGGACGGGCTACGGCGGCGGCGAGAGCTTCTACGCCGACGGTTGGGTGGCTTTTGAGGCGGATTTCACGGCGCTGAGCTACGCGCCGCAAGCGCCTGTGCGCTTGGTCTCGCTATATTGGCAACATCGAGGCAGATCGAGCAGCGGCGAGCGCTTTTTGCGCCTCTACCTGACCGATCTGAGCGCCACTGACGCTGAGGGCGTCCGCCAGAGCTTGCCGCTCCTGCGCGAGGGCGCGTGGGAGTTCGCCTACGATAGCGGCGCGCAGGTCACCGGGAATGCGGCGCCTGACTCCGCCGACGGGCGGCGCGGCTTGGGCATCATGTGGGATCAGACGGCGGAGACGGCGCGCATGGGCGTCTTGCTGAACTATCCGTCGCCCGATCCGTTGCCGCTCTTGGTCAGCCGCAGCCTCGCCGAGCGCCTCAGCTTGCGAGCGGGGCAACAGCTCACCTTGCGCAACGTGCTGGGCGTGGATGTGCCCTTTCGGGTCGGCGCGGCGCCGCTAGCCTACTACCCGACCCTCTACGACGCCTATCAGCGCGATGGCGCGTGGGTGCAAGACCGCCAATTCATGCCCTTCGCCGTCACAGAGCGCGAGCCGTTGCTCTACGCCCTGAATCGGCGCCCCAGCGCGACGCTCTACGCCGATGAGGTCTGGCTGAAGGCGGCGGAGGGCTTCGCTGTCGCGCAGGTGGTGGCGGCGCTGCAGCCGCGCGGCGAACGGGCTTGGCTGCGCTTGCAGAGCGTCGATGGTGAGCGCCAAAGCTTGCAGACCGATCCGTTGGCGCGCGGCTTGCTGGGCTTGATGTTCACGCAGTTCATCATCGCGTTGGCGCTGAGCATCGTCGGCTTGCTGACCTACACGGCGCTCACGGCGGCGGCGCGGCGGGCTGAGTTCGGCGTGTTGCGGGCGCTCGGCTTGCCGTCGGGGCGCGTGATCGGGCAGCTCGCCCTTGAGCAGGGCTTCGTGATCGCTTTGGGGACTATGCTGGGCGCGCTGCTGGGCGCTGTGCTGAGCGCTCAGGTTGTGCCGCGCCTCGCGCAGGATGCCAGCGGCGCGCAGATCACGCCGCCGTTCATCGTGCAGGTGGAGACGGCGGCGCTGTTGCAATACGGCGCGCTGATCGGGGCGGTCTTGCTGAGTGTTTTGCTGGTGAGCGCGCTGTTGGTGCGGCGGCTCTCTTTGGCGCAGACGCTACGCTTAGGCGAAGGATGACTCATGACGCAAACGGAACAACGCTGGCTGACCCGCGATGTGGTCGGCTTGGCGCTCAATCGCTTCCTCTCGGACTTCGGGCATGAGGCGGGCACGGCGGTCTTGCCGCTCTTTTTGACCTTGCTGGGCGCGCCGCCCTTCGCCTTAGGGCTGATCGAGGCGCTCTCGGATGGGCTATCGAGCGCTTTCAAGCTGATCGGCGGCTGGATCGGCGACCGCGTGCAGGATCGGCGCGGCTTCGCCGCCGTCGCCTACGCCCTGACGGGCATCACGACGGGCGCGTACGCGCTCGCCAGCACGTGGGTGGGCGTCTTGGCGGCGCGGACGGTCGGTTGGGCGGGGCGGGGCTTTCGCTCGCCGCTGCACGATGCGCTCTTGGCGGACGCCGTGCCGTCGGAGGCGCGCGGACGCGCCTTTGGGCTGGATGAGGCGGCGGATACGCTCGGCGCCATCGGCGGACCGGCGGTTGCGCTGCTGCTGGTGACGGCGTTCGCGGCGGGCGAGAGCGCGCTGGGCGTCTTCCAGCTGATCTTCGTGCTGGGGATGCTGCCGGGCATCTTGGCGGCTGCCAGCATCCTGTTTTTGGTGCGCGAGCGCTCCGACCGAGTCGTCAGTCCGCGCTCATTCCGAGCGGCGCTGAGCGCCTTGCCGCCGCGTTTCCGCCGCTATTTGATCGGCATCGCCATCTTCGGGGCGGGCGATTTCTCGCACACGCTGCTGATCCTCTACGCCGTGACCGCCTTCACGCCCAGCATGGGCGCAGAGTCAGCCAACAGCCTCGCCGTGCTGCTCTACACGATTCACAACGTCTTTTATGCGGCGGGCGCTTATCCGTTCGGCTGGCTGGCAGATCGAATCGGCAAGCGCACGATGTTGATCGCCGCCTATTGCCTCGCCGTGCTGATGAATCTGCTCTTGGTCGGCACGCCAAGCGCGGTGGTGGTCGTGGCGCTGATCTTCATCTTGGGCGGCGTGGTCTATGCGGCACAGCAGGCGTTGGAGCGCGCTATCGCCGCCGATCTCGTCGAGGAGTCGGTGCGCAGCACGGGCTTTGGTGCGCTGGCGGCGGTGAACGGGGTCGGCGATTTCATCTCCAGCCTTGTGGTGGGCGCGCTCTGGACGCTGTTCTCGCCGTCGGTGGCTTTCGGCTACAGCCTGCTGATGACGGCGCTCGGCACGGTCGCAATCGGCTACGCGCTGCAGCGCGCGCGTTGATGCGAGTCGCCTTAGAACAGAATCAAGGCATCAGGCGCGCTGAAGAGCGCTCGACGGCGGGCTTGGCGGAGTCTGCTGAGCGGCTGAATTGCCTTTGGCGGCTCTGTGCGCTATGCTCACAACCTGAAAGTTGACGAAATGAGCCGATAGCCGTGAACCTCTCGCTTGCCTTGCGCCGCGCGCGCCGCTCGTGGCGGCAACTCGCCGTGCTGCTGATCGCCATCAGCCTCGTGACCGCCTTTTTTGCGCTGCCGCCGCTGTATGTGCGGGCGATGGTGCAAGCGGGGCTGCGCTTCGCGCTCGATTCTGCGCCGCCCGAACGCCTGAGCCTTGAGTTGATCAATCCGCAGCCCTTCGCGCCCAGCGACTGGACGTTCCTGACCGCTCAGCTGGGCGATTTGGTCGGCAGCCTGACGCGCGTCTCGCGCTCCGCTTCAGCCTTTGGCGGTTTCGCCTATCTGTACGGCGAGCCGACCACCGAGCTGAGTCCGCGCTCGCCGTTCACCTTCCACGCCTACGCCTTCTCCGACCTTGAGACGCGCCTGCGCGTGGTGGAGGGGCGCCTGCCGCGCCGCTTGCCGCCGCCCGACTCGCCCGAACGGACGGCGCTGAGCGAGGAAGAGCGCATCGATAAGGGCATCGGCATGTACTCCACAGGCGATGTGGAGGCGGTCATCGGCGTGGAGGCGGCGCGCCAGAGCGGCTACAGCGTCGGGACGCGCTTTGCGGTCGGCGAGTTCGCTGCCAATCGCGTGGTGGTGCACGTGGTCGGCATTGTGGAGGCGGCTGATCCCGACGATCTGATCTGGCGGGGCAATCGGCGGGCGCTGGAGGGCGAGCTGATTCAAGTCGGCTTGACGGGCAGTCAGTATCAGCTCGCCTTCATCGTGACCGAAGGCGCCTATAGCGACTGGCTTGCCACTGCCACGCAGCGCGTGCGCGGCGGCGAGAACAATAGTTACGTCTGGCTGATCAGGCTCAATAGCGCGGCGGTCACGGCGGATACGCTCGGCGGGCTGCGCGAGCGCCTGAAATTCGTGGTCGATAAGCTCAGCGCCGATTATCGCGGCTTGCTGAGCGCCAATCCGCTGCTGCGCGAGCTGGATCGCTATGTCGATCAGGTGGCGCGCACCGAGCCGCCCGTGATTTTATTGGCGGGCGCCGTGCTGCTGCTGATGCTCTACCACTTGGTAGCGACAGTCAGCCTGTATTTGGAGACGCAAGCCGAAGAATGGGCGGCGCTGAGCAGTCGCGGGGCGAGCGTGTGGCAGTTGGCGCGTCTGCAGGCGCTGACCATGCTGATTCTGTGCGCCATCGGCGCGCTGCTGGGCGCGCCCTTAGCGCTGCTGCTGCTGAACGTCCTGTGGCGGATCAGTCCGTTGCGCACAGTGGAGGTCGGCGCGCCGATGGCGGGCATCCCCGCCAACGCTCACGGGCTGAGCGCCCTCGCCGCGCTCGCTGCGTTGGTGATGCTCAGCTTGCCCGCCCTGCCCGCCGCGCGTCGGAGTTTGGCGCAGTTCAAGCAGCTGGTGGCGCGTCCGCCCCAGCAACCCGTCTGGCGGCGCTACGCCCTCGACTTCGTCTTGATCACTATCGGACTGGGCTTCACGGCGCGGCTGCTCTTCTTCGTGGAGGGCGACGTCGGCGGGACGCTCAGGCTGCTGATCGACGATCCGCCCGCCTTGATCCAGCAGATTGTCGATGGCGCCGCGCGCACAGGCGGCTTAGCCGATCCGTTCAATCTGTTGGGCGCGGGCTTGCTGCTGAGCGGCATGGCGCTCTTGTGGTTGCGGCTCTTCCCCGCCCTGATAGGCGCGATTGGGCTGCTCTCGCGGCGGCGGGACGGACTGACTGCGCCGCTCTCGGTCTGGACGATTGAGCGCGATCCGAGTCACTATGCTCAATTGGTGTTGCTGCTGATCGGCACGCTGGCGCTCGGCACGGCGGCGCTCGGTTTGAGCAACACGCGCGAGATCGGGGCGTGGGCGGCGGCGCAAGCCGCCACCGGCGGGAGCGTCCGCGTCGCTTTAGACGGGCGCGAGCCGCCCGATCTCGCCGCGTGGCGCGCCCTGCCCGAAGCGCGCGGCGCGGAGGCGCTCCTGCGGGTTGAGTCGGCGCGGCAAGCGGGCACGGTCAGCTATACGCTGCTGGGCGTCTCGCCTGAGGCGCTCGCCCAGACTTTCCCGCAGACGGCGCGCGCCCTCGTGCCCTTGCGCGGGGCGGAGATCGCCGTCCAGCGCTCCTTCAATCGGCAGAGCGGTCGCCCTGTGGAGACTTTGATCGCGCCCGCGCTGGTCTCGGAGCGCTTGGCGCGCGAGGTGGGCGCGGCGCAGCGCGTCGATCGGCAGCCCTTGCGCGTCGGCGATGCGGCGACCCTAGAAGTGCTGCTGCCCAACAACACCCGCTGGAGAGTTCATTTCCGCGTGGCGGGCGTCCTGCGCGATTTTCCGTCGCTCAGCGCCGCCCAGCAGTTCCTGATCCTCGATCAGGCGCAGCTGGGACGGCTGATCCTCGCCGAGCCTGCCGCTGCGCTCGTCGTACGCCCCGTGCCGAACGAGGTCTGGCTGGATGTGCCGCAGGGCGCGCCCAGCGAGGCGCTCAAACAAGGGATCGCGGCGCAGCAGGGCTATCAGGAGGCGAGCTACGCGTGGGATCGTTACGTCGATCTGCTGCGCGAGCCGTTGGCGGCGGCTGTGGCGGGGATGCTCTACGCCGGTTTTGCCGTCTCGCTGCTGCTCAGCCTGCTCGACTTCGGCTTCTACTTGGCGGTGACGGCGCGGCGGCGCGCCTTGAGCTTCGCGGTGCTGCGCGCGCTCGGCTGGAGCGCCAACAATATCTGGCGGCTGTTGGCGCTGGAGCAAGCCGCGCTGATCGCGCCGGCTTTAGCCGTCGGAGTCGGGCTTGGGGCGCTGCTCGCCTACGTGATTCTGCCCTTTTTGACGCTTCTAGGCGGCGCGGCGCTCAGTTTGCCGCTCGCGGGCGTGATCGGCGTGGTGGCGGCGCTCTTGGTGGGCTTCGGGGCGCTGATCGGGGCGGCGGCGTGGTGGCTGCGCCGCTTGGAGATCAATCGCGTGCTGCGGCTGGGCGAGGAGTAGGGC
>CALKXH010000020.1 GCA_938005675.1 uncultured Anaerolineae bacterium | reverse complement strand
TGATGCCGACGTAGAGCAGGCGCAAGCGCTCGGCGGCGTAAGCGAGGCGCGCTTGGGCGGATGCCTCGCCCTCGATGTAGGCTGAGCCGTCGATCAGGCTCTCCAACTGGGCGCCGATCTCGGCGCTCAGGCTGAGCGAGTCGCGCAGGTAGAAGCGCTCATCGAGGTAGCGATCCTCAGGCAGCGCAGAGGGGAAGCTGTAGTTGTTGACCGAGAGCAGATAGACGCGATCCCACTCCAAGCCTTTGGCGGCGTGCATAGTGGCGACGGTCACCACGCCCGGCTTCGGCTCGTAGCCGTCCTCCTCCT
Organism: uncultured Anaerolineae bacterium; assembly: GCA_938005675.1. Classification (GTDB taxonomy): domain Bacteria; phylum Chloroflexota; class Anaerolineae; order Aggregatilineales; family UBA2796; genus CP2-2F. The sequence goes on along the minus strand of CALKXH010000020.1, from coordinate 20,487 downwards.
GATCGAAGCCGATGAAGCGCCGCTCGTTGTTGCTGATGCGCGCGAGCTCAGCGGCGAACTCGTTCAGGCGCGCTGAGGGCGTCTCATCGGCGTAGTTGCGCAGCAGCTGCGCCAATTTGTAGCCCAGCGCGATCTCAGACGGCGCGTGGAAGATATCCTGCCCGACCGTCAAGACGAGCTGATCGATGGGCAGGTGCGCGGCGTGGAGCCAGCGCTGCACGGTCTCGCGGAATGCCTCCAGATCGAGGTAGAGCGGCTCAAGTTCCGCCGCTTCGGGCAAATTGAGCGCCTCGGTCAGCAGGATGCCCGCCTCAGGGAACAGGAACTGCTCCACGCGCCTGAGGGCAGCGAGGCGCTTGCGCGTCTCAGCCCGCCAAACCGCGCCTTCCTCGCCCAGCTGCGCGTCCAAGTGTTGCTCCCACCAGACCTCGTCGTACAATTCGGCGAGCAGCTCCGAGCTTTTCGGGCTGATCGGCTTGGCGAGGTAGCGCAAGACCCGCTCAAGGCGCTTGGCGCTCTGGCGCGTGGAGGAGGTGCTGCGCAGCAGCTCCTCATAAGGCACGCCTTTGGCGCGCAGACGCTCCGCCAGCTTGAAGCCGTGCTGATTCTCAGGCACCAGCGCCGCGACGGTCTTATCGGGATTGCTGGGCAGCCAATTCGCCAACGAGCGCGCCACCAACTCCAGCTCTTCATCCGACTCGTAGCTCTTGGCGGGGCTGTAGGCGATGTGCAGGCGCGCCTCCGAAGCGGGCGGATTGGGCTGCGGATCGTCGGGAGGCGTCGGCACGATCCGACTGTCCGAGAACGCCTCGCGCAGGGCGGCGTTGGGGTGCTGCTCGCGCGCCCACTCGACCAAATGATTGGCGAGATCGATGATCGGCTGCGCCGAGCGCCCTGAGACGCTCAGCGTCTGCCGCTGCACGTCGGCTTCCGCCAAAAAGGTGCGCAGATGGCGCGGGTCGGCGGTGGTGAAAGTCGTGTTGATCGCCTGATTCGGGTCGCCGACGCGCACCCAGTTGCCCCCTGCCGAGAGCAAGCGCAACAATTGCTCTTGCAGCTGGCTGCTATCTTGCGCCTCGTCCTCTAGGATGTAGACGTAGCGCGCGCGCTGCCGATTCAGGAAGTCTGCGTCCTGTTCAAGGGCGCTCAGCGCCAACATGACCAGATCGTCGAAGTCGACCACGCCGCGGTAGCTGAGGGCGCGCCGATAGTTCTCGTAGACGGCACAGCCGAAGCGAGCGAGCGGCAGCTCGGACTCAGGCAGCGCGTCCAGGCGGGCGCGGATGGCTTGCGGGGTCAGGCGGCGATCCTTCGCTTGACGGATGAACTGCTCAGCCAGCCCTTGTGCCAGCTCAGGCAGTCTTTCACGGATGATCTGGGCGAAGCGGTTGGAGGTCGGACCCCACTCCGCCTTGAGATAATCGGCGAACAGGCTGAAGCCGTTGCCGCGCAGCCACGCCGTCACCACCTCCTCGCGGATATCTTGGGCGGCGCGCTCATCGACGATCTTGAAGTCGGTCGCCAAGCCTGCCAAGCTGGGGCGCTCGCGCACGATGTCGTGCGCCAAGCCGTGCAGCGTGCGCACGCGGTAGCCGAAGTTGCCCAGCGCCGCGCCCGCCCTTTCGAGCTCCGCCTTGATCTTGCGGCGGATGCCGTTCGCCGCCGCGTTGGCGAAGGTGACCACCAAGACCTCGCGGCTATCGTTAGGGCGCGCCTCGCGCAGCAGACGCAGCACCAATCGGGCGGCGAGATGGGCGAGCGTGAAGGTCTTGCCGCTGCCCGGCACCGCCGAGATGCCCATTTTGCCGCCCCTATAGCGCAGAATCGCCTCCTGTTCAGGGCGGAACGTCACTTCGTTCATCAGCTTGCCTCATCCTGTGCCACTGCGCTGACTAAGCGCTGTACAGCCCGCAGGAGCTTGCCCTCTTGCTCAAAGCCGCTCTCGCCCAGCTCGGCGATTGCGACGTAGACCTGCTTGCGGCAGCGCCGCAGCAAGCCGATGACCGTCCGATGGAGCGCATCGTCTTCCGCCTGCGCCTCGTCGTCGTCGCTCCAGACCGCATCGGGCAGATATTCGCGGCGCAGCACGTAAGGATGCGTCAGGGGCTGCTCAAGGCGCGCGAACCAGCCGCTGCTGCCGATATCCAGCCAGAATTGATAGTCGACCGGGCGGTTGCGCAGCAGGAAAGTGTTGGCGGGCATGATCAGGATGGCATCCGCCGCCTCGTCTTGCCAGCTCTGCAGGTGCAGCGAGGGCAACAGCCGCTGCGAGACCAGCTGCAAATACTCGCGCCCCATCTCCGACCAATCGCCTTGCGGATCGGGGTAGAGGGTCTGGCGGAAGCGCTGGACGGAGTCGATCAGTTGCGCCGCCACGCGCGCCCCTTCGAGGTTGCGATGCAAGCCGTAGCCCTTGTGCGAGAGCATCTGGCTGAACAGCGCGCGCAGGAAATGATCGAGCGGGACGGACTCGCCGTGCTCAAGGCGGGCGCGGTGGCTCTCCAGCCACTCGCGCAGGGCGTCGTAGCGCTCCCCGACGCGATAGCCGACGCGCGCTTGCTTGTCGGGCTCTAGCTTGGCGAAAGCGCCCAGCGACGGGCGCTGAATGCCCGCCTCATCGCGCTTGAGGCGATAGACGAGCTCCGCCAAGAGCGCGGCACGCAGTGGATCGAGGTCGCCGATACACAAGGCGAGCGCATCCGCCACGTCTTTCAGGTGCGGCGCGCTGATCCTCCTGCCATCCAGCCAGTCGGGATGCCCGATCAGGGTCAGGGTGAGCAGGGCGCGCGCAATCGGCTCGTCCAGCAGGGCGCGCGAGGGGCGATGAGTCAGGACGGGCAGGCGCACGCCGTGGCGCAGCTCGCGTTGGCGCAGGGCGTAGGTCAGCGAGAAGCGCAGCGAATCGCTCAAAAAGGGCGAGAGGACGGCAATCTGGCGCGGCGGAACGCCCTTTGCCACTAACTCCGCGACTTGATCCGCCACTGCCTCGATCATCTGCGGGTAGAATCGCTCCGAAATGATGCTCAGGGCGGCGCGCCAGTCGCCCGCCTGCGCTGCTTCGGGCTGAGGGCGCGGGCTGAGCAAACGACTGAATGCCTCTGAGAGCGCCGCCACCTCGTCGGACATCACCTGCGAGCCCGCCATGACCAGATGCTCGTCGCACAGCCCGCGCAGGGCGTAGGCGCTCTCAGGATCGGCGCCCAAAAAGGTGCGGAAGCCCCCGTCGGCGTCGTAGAGCAGCAGCGCGCCCTGCACATAGGGCAGGCACAGCGCCAAGAGGTCGTGCGTGGCGGGCAGGTCTTCTTCGAGGTTCTCCGCCAAGAGGAAATCGAAGCGCGTCTGCAGAAACTCCTGAAAGGCGGGGCTAGGACGGATGAAGCGCTGGAACGCCTCAGCGGTCAGCGAGAAATCCAGCAAGTTGTGCTGGAGGCAGTGCGCGCGGAACTCGGCGGCGAGGGCGTTGGCGCGCTTGAAGACGTCGTGGCGGCTGGAATCGCGCGCGCCCCACGCCTTGCTCAGCCGCTCGGCGATGCGCTCGATGGGCTCGCCCAGCAGCGCCGCCCGATTCAGGTTATCCAGCACTTGCGAGATGATGCGCGGCGGCGGCAAGCGCATATCGCTGAGGGCGAACTCGCCCTGCTCGATGCGCGGCAAAGCCAAGCGCGCCATGAAGTACTGCGCCGTCTCGATGTTCAAGAAAGTCGGCTCGCGGCTGGGATCGGCGCCCAGCGCGCCCGCGATCTCCGACCAATACGCGCCGACCGCCTCGCGGGCGAAATTGGCGAAGGTGGTGATGATCGGCGCGCCGCCGCTGTAAGCCGCCTCGTGAAGCGCCAGCTGGTAGGGGCGCGCCGAGGGCGGCTGCGGCACGACGATCAGCAGGCGCGAGGGATCGACGCCGCTCTCCAGCCATGCCAGCATGTGCCGCACGGCGTAGGTGGTCTTGCCGCTCCCCGCCATGCCCTCTAGGAAGACTTTGCGGAAGAGCAAGGCGCTCTCCGCCTCTACCAGCCCTGAGTCGCTCATGATCGCACCCGTCCAGATAGAAAAAATGCCTCACTGCCACACCGACAGCGAGGCAAGCGGCTCAGCGCAGCAACGGCGCCATCACCAGCGAGACAATCGCCAAGAGCTTGAGCAGGATGTTCAGCGACGGACCGGAGGTATCCTTGAACGGATCGCCGACCGTATCGCCGACGACCGCCGCCTTGTGCGCATCCGAGCCTTTGCCGCCCAAGTTGCCGCGCTCGATGTACTTCTTAGCGTTATCCCAAGCGCCGCCGGCGTTTGCCATCAGCACCGCCACCATGAACGCCACCAAGAGCGAGCCGATCAACATGCCCACGACCGTCTCGGCGCCGAGGAAGCGCTCGAAGTCCGTGCCGCGCGCCAACCGCGCGCCCAAGATCAGCAACACCGGGATGGCGACGGCGAGCGCGCCCGGCAAGATCATCTGGCGGATGGCGCTATCCGTGCTGATCGCCACGCAACGGGCGTAATCCGGATCGGCTTTGCCCTCCATCAAGCCGGGAATCTCCTTGAATTGACGGCGCACCTCCACCACCACGCCGCGCGCCGCCTTGCCGACCGCCGTCATGGTCTGGGCGCTGAACAGCAGCGGCAACATGCCGCCCAGCACAAAGCCCGTGATCAAGCGCGGGTCGAGGATGTCGATGCGCTGGATGCCCGTCACGCTGACGAAGGCGGCGATCAGGGCGAGCGCGGTCATCAGCGCGCTGCCGATGGCGAAGCCCTTGCCGACGGCTGCCGTCGTGTTGCCCAGCGAATCGAGGGCGTCGGTGCGCTCGCGGACTTCCTTGCCCATGTGCGACATCTCGGCGATGCCCCCGGCGTTATCCGCCACCGGACCGTAAGCGTCGGTGGCGAGCGTGATGCTCAGCGTGGAGAGCATCCCGACCGCTGCGATGGCGATGCCGTACAAGCCGACCGAGGCGTAGGCGACCAACGTCGCCGCGATCACGATCAGAGCGGGCAGCACCACGCTCAACATGCCCAACGCGATGCCCTGAATGATCACAATCGCCGGTCCGCCCTCGGAGCTCTCCGCCAAGTAGCGCGTCGGACGGTAGGTATCGCTGGTGAAGTACTCGGTCGAGAGCCCGATGCCCGCGCCCGCCACCAGACCCGCAATCGCCGCGATTGCCACGCCGATGCCCAAGTCCAGCAGCAGCGCCACCACGATCATCAGCAACGCGATGATGGCGCTGGCTGAATACACGCCGCGCCGCAAACTGCCCAGCAACTGACCTTGCGTCGCGCCCTCCTGCGCGCGCACGAGGAAGGTGCAGCCGATGCTCACGATCAAACCCAGCGCCGCGATCAAGAGCGGATAGGCTTGCGCCGCGCCCGTCTTCTCGGCGGGGATGCCGATGCCCAGCGCTGCCGCTCCGCCCGCCGCCACGCCGCCGCTCAGCACTGCCAGCGAGATCGCGGCGATGATCGAGCTGGCATAGCTCTCGAACAAGTCCGAGCCCATGCCCGCCACATCGCCGACGTTATCGCCCACGTTGTCGGCGATCACCGCCGGATTGCGCGGGTCGTCCTCCGGGATGCCCGCCTCCGTCTTGCCGACCAAATCCGCGCCGACGTCAGCCGCTTTGGTGAAGATGCCGCCGCCCACGCGCGCAAAAATGGCGATCGCCGTCCCGCCGAAGCCGAAGCCGGTCAAGGCGCCCGCCATCTCCTGCGGATTATCCTTGATGCCGCTCAGCACCACGATCAGCAGCCCGATGCCCAGCAGCGCCAACGAGACGACCGTCGTCCCCATGACCGAGCCGCTGGCAAAAGCCACGCGCAAGCCGCCGTCAAGGCTCTGAGAGGCGGCTTGGGTAGTGCGGCTGTTGGCGCGCACGGCGATCTGCATCCCGAAGAAGCCCGCCAAGCCCGAAGCCAGCGCGCCGCTCACAAAAGCGACGACCGTCCACGGACTCAGGTTGAAGTCCGGCACGCTGCTCAAGCCGAGCAGCAGCGCGCTGACCAAGACCACGAACAGCGCCACGTAAATGTACTCACGGCGCAGGAAAGCCGCGGCGCCTTTCTGCACAGCCGCCGCGATGCGCTGCATGGTCTCGTTGCCGGGGTCTTGCTGCATGACCCATGCCCGTTGGCGGAAAGCGAAAACCAAGCCGCCAATGGCGATGATGGAGGCGATCCATCGTGCGTTTTCGATAAAAAATTCCATCGTCAGAGTTGCTCCTAGCGCGAAAGGACAAGTGTCGTTGAGCAGCCCGCAGAAGCGCTCGGCTGCGCGTCTATTCTAGCTGCATTATTATGCCAAAGTGAAGGCGCAATTGGCAAAGTTACTGAAAACGAAGCGCTCACACCGGCTCCGATGGCGAGGCGCGCGATGAATCTGAGCTTGCCCGCGCGGATAGCTTCGCTCATAGCCCGCTTGACAAATTGATCGAGGCGCTGTATCATGGCGGCGCGCAAAAAAGCCAACTTGTGACGGCTTTCGCAGAAGACAGACAGATGGACAGTAGTTCTAGTAAGCAGCGCGCAGCGCGCTCATCCTTCAACAGCTGAACCTGATCGGACTCCCCAAGGCAAACCTCACCTTGTGCAGCCCGATCAGACGAGAGCTGATCGGGCGACCTGATCCCTCGCCTTTTTGAGCCACACGCGCCTGTGCGCTTGACAAATGAGCTAAGAGCATAGCATTGCAGCGCAGCCTGCGGCTGTGTGCCGAGTCGAGCCGCCTCACGTGCGTGAAAGTCTCTGGCAGCGGCGATGGGCTTGTGCCGAGCAAAAGCTGCGCCGAGCGATCGTGGCGCGGTGGTGCAGAAAGCGAGGTGAGTATGGACTTCGAGGCATTCATCCAACAAGTTCTCCAAGCGATCGCGCCGATCCTAGAGCAGATCGGCGAAGGGCTCGCGCCTGTAGTCGGCACGGTAGATGCAGTCCTGATCGGTCGGATGCTGATCGTGCTGCTCTTGTGCGGCTTGATCGGGCTGGAGCGCTCTGAGCACGAGCGCGCCAGCGGCTTTCGTCCGCATATTTTGGTCGGCTTGGGCGCTTGCCTGATGACGATGGCGGGCGCTTACGCGCTGCCGAATGCGCCCTTGCGCGATCCGATGCGCGTCGCCAGCTATGTGGTCTCTGGGATCGGCTTTCTGGGCGCAGGCGCGATCTTGCGGCACGGGACTACCGTGCGCGGGCTGACCACTGCAGCCAGCATCTGGGGCGCCGCTGGCATCGGCATCGCCACGGGCGTCGGGCTGGGCGGCTTGGCAGCTGTGGCAACCGTGCTGATCCTGTTCACCCTGACAACGCTGGAGCGCGTTGAGGCGCGGCTTGGGCGCGGCGAGGCGGCGAGCGACCTGAAAATTCACCTGCGCGACGATCACAGAGCGGTCGGCAAAGCGCTGACGGCGCTGGATCGGCTCGGCGTGCCGGTCAAACGCGCCACCATGCTGCCGGGCGTCGGCGAGACAGCCATCTTGCGCGTGGAGCTGAGCCGTCCGCTTAGGGCGACGCAGTTGCAGCAAGTGATGAAACAGCTCTTGGTGGTCAAGGCGATCACGCGCGTGGAGCTCGCCGCGCTGGAGGTGGAAGAGGCTGAGACGCTGCCTCAAGCGACCGATCAGGCGCAACTGCCCGCCGCCGAGCCGCCGAACTTGGACGATGCCCACTTGCTCAAGGATTTGAACGATCCTGAGCCAGTGCGCGTTGCCGAGGCGCCCCACCCCGCTCAAGCGCGAGTCTCCCGCCAATATCGGCGGTTGCTCTATCGCAGGCGTTCACGAAAGGAGCAGACTTGATGGAAGACGTCAGCAGTCCGAGTTCGAGCTCAGAAGACGCCAGTAGTCCGAGCGCATTGACGGGTCGCCGCAGGTCGGCGCAGCGATACGCTCAGGCGGGAGAGCACCTCAAGGGATGAGCGCTTCACACAGGTGCTCAACGCCTGAGCCGCGGCGACATCGCCCGCCGTGTACACGGCAACAGCATCAGTGTGAGCGAAACGAACATCTTTTGAGGAGAAACCGACCATGACGAATGTGAACGTCAACTTCAATCTGCGCGAGCTGATCGACAAGCAAGACTGGGAGTCGATCAAGGCACAGCAAGGCAACTGGTCAACGCCGAAGCTGATCGGCATGTTGAAGGAACTATCCGTCCCGCAGCGCGTGATCCTCTTCCGCCTGCTGGGGAAAGACCGCGCCATCGAGGTCTTCGAGTCGCTCGATAGCGCCGAGCAGACCGAGCTGGTGCGCGCCATGAGCAATCCTGAAGCGTTGCGCTTGCTAGAGAGCCTCGACGCTGACTTGCGGACGCGCATCTTTGATGAGCTGCCCGCCAAAGTGACCAAGCGCCTCTTGGCGGCGCTCAGCCCAGAGGCGCGCGCCGCCGCCAACATCTTGCTGGGCTATCCTGAAGATAGCGCCGGGCGCATCATGAATCCGCGCTATCTGGCGGTGCGCGCCACAGCAAGCGTCGCCGATGCCCTAGCCGCCGTCAAAACCAGCGCCTTGAACGACGATGAGTTGCGCACCATCTTCGTGATCGACGAAGGGCGTGTCTATCAGGGCTTCATCTCGTTGCCAACGCTGGTCAAGGCTGACCCACAGATGCCCGTCGCCGATTTGATCGAGGGGCGGGATATCCACATCTACGCCACGGACAATCGCCTCGAGGCGGCGCGCTTGCTCAAGCGCTACGACCTGGTGGCGCTGCCCGTGCTGGATCGGGAGAACCGTATGGTCGGAGTGGTCGCCTTTGACGACGTGATCGACGTGCTGGAGGAAGAAGCCAGCGAGACGATGTACAAAAAAGTCGGCATCATCGATATCCGCCATCAGCGCGATATCATTCACAGCGAAAAAGTGACGCGCGGTCCGATCCGCTACGCCGTGAGCTTGCGCATCGCTTTCCTGATCGTGACCGTGATCGGCGGTTTTCTCGTCGGCAGCCTGATCGATAGCTTCCAAGAGACGCTCTCAGCCGTGATTGCGGCGGCGATCTTCATCCCGATTGTGATGGACATGGGCGGCAACACTGGCACGCAGTCCACCACGATCTTTGCGCGTGGCATTGCACTGGGGCATATCGAGCTCAAGCGCTTCTGGCGGCACGCCGCGCGCGAGGTGAGCGTAGGCGCGATCATGGGCGTGCTGCTGGGCATCCTCACGGGCGTCGTTGCCTGGCTGTGGCAAGGCATCCCGAACGGCATCCCGCAAATCGGGATTGCCGTCGGCGTCACCATCTTCTGCGTGGTGACTCTTGCCTCTTTCTTGGGCTTCTTGCTGCCGTGGGTGCTGATTAAGCTCGGCTTTGACCACGCGCCCGGCGCCGACCCGTTCATCACCACCATCAAGGACTTCACAGGGCTGCTGATCTACCTCGTGTTGGTCTCAGTCTTGATCGCTGGCAACTGAGCGAGCCAGACCAGTCCGCCACAGCCGAGGGCAGCGCGCCCTCGGCTGTTTTTGTGGCTCTTGACCTGCCCGCTTTGCGCTATACTTTGCGCTGTACTTGACGCGCGTTGTAGAAAGTTCACAGACCATGCCCGAAGTCCATTTTGACCGCTACTACCGCTACGACGATCTGACTCGCCTCTTGCACGCCTACGCGGAGGAATTCCCGCAGCTGGTGCAAGTGCAGAGCATCGGCAAGAGCTACGAAGGGCGCGATATCTGGCTGGCGACCCTCACCAACCGCGCCACGGGCGCCGCTGAAGAGAAGCCCGCCCTCTGGGTGGACGGCAACATCCACGCCAGCGAGGTCTCGCCCTCGTCGGCTTGCCTGTACCTGATCCACGCCCTCACGAGCGGCTACGGCGCGAACGCCGACTTCACGCGCGCCCTCGATACGCGGACGTTTTACGTCTGCCCGCGCCTGAACCCCGACGGCGCCGAGCTCGCCCTCGCCGATCAGCCCAAGATCATCCGCTCTAGCACGCGCCCGTACCCTTATGACGAGGAGGGCTTGGAGGGCTTGATCGAGCAGGACATCGATGGCGACGGGCGCATGTTGCAGATGCGCATCCTTGATCCCAACGGGCAGTGGAAGGCGCATCCCGACGAGCCGCGCCTGATGATCCGCCGCGATCCAACTGAGGTCGGCGGGACGTACTATCGCATCCTGCCGGAGGGCGCCCTCAAGAACTACGACGGCGTCACGCTCGCCCTGATGCGCAATAAAGAGGGGCTCGACCTCAACCGCAACTATCCGGCTCATTGGCGGCAAGAGGGCGAGCAGATCGGCGCGGGCGAGTACCCCACCAGCGAGCCGGAGGTGCGCGCCGCCGTCGCTTTCATCGTGGCGCATCCCAACATCACCGGCGCGGTCGCCTTTCATACGTGGAGCGGCGTGCTGCTGCGCCCGTCGGGCGTCGCCGCCGACGAGACTCTCCCCGCTGAAGACCTCTGGACGTTCCAGCACATCGGCGCCAAAGGCACGCAACTCACCGGCTACCCCGCCATCTCCAACTTTCACGACTTCAAATATCATCCCAAAGAGGTCATCACCGGCACTTTTGACGACTGGGCGTACGATCATCTGGGCTTATACGCTTGGACGGTCGAGCTTTGGAGTCCGCAGCGCCAAGCTGGCATCACCGACTATAAATTCATCGATTGGTACCGCGAGCATCCCCTTGAAGACGCCCTCAAACTGCTCAAGTGGAGCGACGAAAAGCTCGACGGCAAGGGCTACGTGGATTGGTATCCCTTCGAGCATCCGCAGCTGGGGAAGATCGAACTGGGCGGCTGGAATATGCAGTACGCTTGGCGCAATCCGCCGCCACAATACCTCGAACGCGAGATCGCGCCCTTCGCCGAGTGGCTGACGTGGCACGCGCTCATCTCGCCGCGCTTGGAGCTGCACAGCGCGCAGGTCACGCCGCTGGGCGAGGGCAATTACCTCGTCAGGCTGGTGGTGCAGAACACCGGCTGGCTGCCGACTTACGTCTCCAAAAAGGCGCTGGAGCGCAAAGTGGTGCGCGGCGTGATCGGCGAGGTGCGCTTGCCTGAAGGCGCCAAGCTGATCAGCGGCAAAGAGCGCCACGACTTCGGGCAGCTTGAAGGGCGCGCTTACGTCGGCACCTCGGCGACGCCGTGGGCGGTTTGGCGGCTGGGCGGCACGCCCGACCGCCTGAAGGCGGAATGGGTGATCCACGCGCCCAAAGGCGGCGAGGTGGAGCTGATCGCGCGCCATGAGCGCTCAGGCGTGGTGCGCCTCAAGCTGACTTTGGGAGAATGACCATGCGATCTGACCTTGACCGTCTGATGGACGAGTACAACCTCGATGCCATCGTGGTGCTGAGCGACGAGACGCCCAACACCTTCCGCGACTACCTGAGCGGGCGCGCCAAAGCGCACGGCAACATCTTCAAAAAGCGCGGCGAGCAGGCTGTGATCGTCGTCTCTGGCATGGAGGTCGATGAGGCGGCGAAGAGCGGGCTGCGCGTGATGACGCATCACGACTTCGACTTCGCCGCGCTCTACGAGCGCTTCGGCGATCAGCCCGCCCGCCTGCGCCGCGAGCTGTTCTTGAATTATTTCCGCAAGCTGGGCATTCGCGGACGCGTGGGCGTCTACGGGGCGGTGGCTATTTCGAGCGCCCTGCCCAATCTGCTCGCCCTGAGCGAGAGCGATCTCGAGGTCGCCCTCGCCCTCGATGAAGACGCGTTATCTCTCTTCAGCCGCCTCTACGAGACCAAAGACGCCGCCGAGATCGCCGCCCTGCAGGAGGCAGCCCGTCTGACGGGCGAGGTGGTGCGCCGCACGCGCGACTTTTTGAGCGCCCACTACGCCCAAGACGACGCGGTGGGCAGTTCGGTGGTGGACGAGGCGGGCGAGCCGCTGACCATCGGCGCGGTGCGCCGCTTCGTTCAGGCGCAGGAGGCGGCGCTGGGCTTGCTGGATGCGCAAGGCTTCATCTTTGCGCAAGGGCGCGATGCCGGCGTGCCGCACAGCGTCGGCGAGGATGCGCAAGCCTTAGAGGTCGGGCGCAGCATCGTCTTCGATATCTTCCCGCAAGGCAGGAGCGGCTACTATCACGATATGACGCGCACGTGGTGTCTGGGGCGCGCCCCTGAGGAGGTGCAAACCGCCTACGATCAGGTCATGGGCGCTTTCAACATGGTCATGGAAGCGCTCGCCGTCGGGCAGCCCGCCAGCCGCTACCAAGTCATGGTGCTGGACTACTTCGAGGGGCTCGGTCACCCTACGCAACGCAGCCAGCCCGGCACAATGGCGGGCTACGTCCACAGCTTAGGGCACGGCATCGGGCTGAACGTCCACGAGGCGCCGAATTTGAGCGAGAAATCGAAGCACGTGCTGCAGATCGGCAACGCCTTCACGGTCGAGCCGGGCTTGTACTACCCTGAGCGCGGCTACGGCGTGCGGATCGAAGACTCGGTCTACATCGATGCGTCGGGCGCAATCCGACGCCTGACCGATTTCCCCTACGATCTGGTCGTGCCGTTGCGTCGGCGCTGAGCGTGACGCTGCCGCTGTGTCGGCTGTGGCACAGCGGCAAGGATCGCCCTAGCCCTCAACCGTGCGGATGTTGATGACCTTCGGATCGGGCGACTCGACCTTCGGCAGCATGATCTTGAGCAAGCCTTCTTTGAATTCGGCGTCGGCTTGATCAGCGCGCACCGGCTGCGTCAACTTGATCGAGCGCGTGAAGGCGCCAAAGCGCCGCTCGCGGCGTAGGAATTGCTCCTCTGGCACGTCGAGGTCGGGCTTGGTCTCGCCTTTGATGGTCAGCGTGTCGCCCGTCACCGAGACGTCAATCGACTCGGATTGAATGCCCGAAAGCGGACCCGCCACCACCACGATGTGCGTCTCAGTCTCGTAGATATCTAAAGGCAAGAGCTGCGCCCCGCTCAGCGCGGAGAGGCTATCCTCAATGGTGCGCGATACCGATTCGCGCAGGCTGTTCAGCCCCTTGAAAAGGTCAAAAGTCTGCCCGCTACCCTGCTCACTCATGGATATCTCCATCCCGTTGATCGTGTTGATATACACTGCAATCAGTACGCAAGAGGGCGCGCTCAAGTTGCGAGGTCGCGCTGCTCAGTCCGCTAAAGTCTGATCGGCGGCGCGCACTGCTTCTACAAAGGCGCGCACTTTGGCGGCATCTTTGCGCCCGCGCTGCGCCTCCACCCCGCTGGAGACGTCCACCGCCCAAGGTCTCACCTGCTGCACCACCGCGCCGACGTTCTCAGGCGTCAAGCCGCCGGCTAACATCAGGCGGCTGACCGACCGAGCGGCGTGGCGGGCGAGATCGAGATCGGCGAGCTGACCCGTGCCGCCCGCCAAGCTCGGATGATAGGCATCTAGCAGCAGCTGAGGCAGCCACGGCGGCGCGCTGGGCAGCTCAGCGTTGAGCATCGCCGCGCTCCGCTCGATCTCTTCAAAAGTTTGCGCTTGCAGGGCGGGATAGCACGCGCCGTCCAGCGCGCGGGCGATCTGGCGCAGCTTTTCGGGAGGGGCGCGATGGATTTGCGCCGCGCTCAGGCGGCAGATGCTCATGATGGCGGGCAGTTCGGCGGGATTCGGATCGACGAAGACGCCCACGCACAGCGGGAGGCGCGGCGCATCTAGGCTGCGCAAGGTCGCCGTCAAGTAGGCAGCCTGATCGAGCGTCACGGCGCGCGGACTTTCGGCGTAGAAGATGAAGCCGAGCAAGTCGGCGCCCGCCTCGACGGCTGCCAACAGGTCAGCCTGATGGGTGATGCCGCAGATTTTCACAAGAGTCATGTCGAGTCGCCTTTCGTACAGGTTGATTCTACACAGTCGCGCTCCAGATCGGCTAAAATGGCGCAAAGCACGCTTTCAGAGAGTGTAGCCATGCCGCCTTTTCGCCCGCCGCTGGCTCTAGAGCAGCATCGCGCGCCGTTGCTGGCGATCTTGCGCGCCGTGATCGAGTCGCCCGCCCTCAGCTACGCCGAGCTGCAACAATTGCTGCGCCAGCACCTCAAGGTCACGCCTGAGGGGCGCCGCTTCTTCGCCAAAGATGAGCTGATCGCCGCCTACCGCGCCTTCACTGCCTCAGGCGAGCTGCCGCCCTTCGATCCCGCCGTCCTAGAGCGCCTGCGCCTGAAGCCCGTGCGCACCACCAGCGGCGTGACCGTGATCACCGTCCTGACCAAGCCCTTCCCCTGCCCCGGCGAGTGCATCTTCTGCCCCAACGACGTGCGGATGCCCAAGAGCTATCTGCGCGATGAGCCGGGCGCCCAGCGCGCCGCCCTGAACGCCTTCGATCCCTACCTGCAGACCTATACGCGCCTGCGCGCGCTGCACAACATGGGGCATCCGACCGATAAAATTGAGCTGATCGTGTTGGGCGGCACGTGGTCGTTCTACCCTGAGCGCTACCAGATTTGGTTCATCAAGCGCCTCTTCGATGCCCTGCACGACTTCGGGCGCGGCATAGACCGCACCGACGAAGTGCGCGCCCTCTTGGATGCCGACGCGCTCGTGCAGCTCAAGCCGAGCCTCCCGCCGCCCGATCAGCCCGTCCACGGCGCCCAGCTGGAGCGCACCTACAATCAGTTGGTGGCGTCGCTCTACGCCGCCGAGCTGCAGCGCAGCCGTCAGCAAGCCGCCCAAGTCGAGGCGGGCGCCTTGCCGCGAACCCTCGTCACTGAGTACGCCACGTGGGAGGAGCTGGCAGCCGCCCATCACGAGAACGAGAGCGCGCCCTGCCGTTGCGTCGGCTTGGTGGTCGAGACGCGCCCCGATCACCTCGCGGCGGAGGAGGTGCTGCGCCTTCGGCGCTTGGGCTGCACTAAAGTCCAGATCGGCATCCAGAGCCTTGACGATCAGATTCTGCGCCTGAATCGGCGCGGGCACACTGTGGCGGCGACTCGGCGAGCTGTGCGTCTGCTGCGGCAAGCGGGCTTCAAGATTCACGCCCACTGGATGCCCAACCTCTACGGCGCCACGCCCGACTCCGACCGCGCCGACTATCAGCGCCTCTTTGACGATCCCGATCTCCGCCCCGACGAGCTGAAAATCTACCCGTGTTCGCTGATCGAGTCGGCGGAGCTGATGCAGCACTATCAGCGCGGGGCATGGCAGCCCTATGACACACAAACTCTGGTGGCGCTGCTCGCCGATTGCCTGCGCGCCACGCCCGAATATTGCCGTCTGACGCGCATCATCCGCGATATCCCCTCCACCGATATCGTGGCGGGCAACAAACTGACCAATCTGCGCGAGCTGGTTGAGGCGCAGCTCACGCAGCGCGGCGAGCAGAGCCGCGACATCCGCGCGCGGGAGGTGCGCGGCGCGCCCATCGCCCCTGAAGCGCTCCACCTTGATGAGCTGCGCTACACCAGCGGCATCGGCGAGGAATATTTCCTGCAATTCATCACGGCGGAGCGGCGCATCGCGGGCTTTTTGCGTCTGAGCCTGCCCGATCCCGCCCTAGCGCCGCTCCATCCCGATTTAACGGCGGCGGCGCTCATCCGCGAGGTTCACATCTACGGGCAGGCGCTGGGCATCGGGCAGGAGGCGGCGGGCAAGGCGCAGCACAGCGGACTGGGCACGCGTCTGATCGAGCGCGCCGCCGAAATCGCCCGTCGGAGCGGCTACGCGCGTTTGGCGGTCATCTCGGCGGTCGGCACGCGCGGCTACTATCGGGCGCGCGGCTTCGCCGATGCGCAACTCTATCAAGTGCGCCCCTTGTCATGATCCTTCATAGCTCGCTGAAAAAGTAGTGAAATTTCGGCGTACCTAAAGGGCGCGAACGGGCATATTGTGCGTCTTCACGAGCCTTTGGGCAAACTGCCCATAGACGAAATTCGCCGCGCCTGCGCACCAAAACCTTAGACAAGTGTTAAAATGTACAGCGCAAGTCAATGCAGGCGGATACGCCCTACGTGGGAGAAGGTATCCCTAACGCTTGACAACCATATGGGAATGGGAGAGTCACGCAATGCCGAAGGATTTGTTTGAGAAGGTACGCAGCTACACGCTCGCCAAGGAGGCGATGAGTCGGGGCATCTATCCGTACTTCCAGCCGCTGCAGAACTCCGAAGGAGTCACGGCGACCTTCGAGGGGCATGAGGTGATCATGCTCGGCTCGAATAACTATCTAGGCTTGACGACGCATCCGCGCGTCCGTCAGGCGGCAATGGATGCCATCGCCAAGTACGGCACCAGCTGCACGGGCAGCCGCTTTCTGAACGGCACGCTGGAGCTGCATCACGAGTTGGAGCGCCGCCTCGCCCGCTTCATGGGCACCGAAGCCGCCCTGACTTTCACGACCGGCTATCAGGTCAACGTCGGCACGATCAGCGCGCTGGTCGGGCGCGGCGACTACGTGATCGTAGACAAAGACGATCACGCTAGCATCGTCGATGGCTGCCTGATGAGCTTCGGCGAGATGAAGCGCTTCAGCCACAACGACGTCAACAGCCTTGAGAAAGTGCTCAGCCGCCTGCCCGAAGACGCCGGCAAGCTGGTGGTGGTGGACGGAGTCTACAGCATGGGCGGCGATATCGCGCCCCTGCCTGAGATCGTCGCCATCTGCAAGAAATACGGCGCGCGCATCATGGTCGATGACGCGCACGGCATCGGCGTGACTGGTCCGATGGGGCGCGGCACGGCAGCCCACTTCGGCTTGCTCGATCAAGTCGATATCACGATGGGCACCTTCAGCAAGAGCTTCGCCTCGGTCGGCGGCTTCATCGCCGGCAACGCCGACGTGATCCACTACGTTCAGCATCACGCCCGCTCGCTGATCTTCAGCGCCAGCTTGCCGCCCGCCAACGCCGCGACCGTCCTCGCCTGCCTCGATATCATCGAGGAGAACCCGCACATCGTCGATCAGCTGTGGGCGAACGCCAATTACATGCGCGCGCGCCTGATCGAGATGGGCTTTGACGTCGGGCAGAGCAACACGCCCATCATCCCGATCATCATCCGCGACGATCTGCGCACGGTCTTGGCGTGGCGCGCCCTCGTCGATAGCGGCGTGTACACCAATCCCGTCTTGCCGCCCGGCGTGCCCGCCAACATGAGCCTGCTGCGCACCAGCTACACGGCGACCCACACGCGCGCCCACCTCGACCGCGCCCTTGAAATCTTCGCCGACGTCGCCGACCGCCTCGACTTGATCAAAGCCAGCCGCGAGGCGGTCCAGTTCGCCAACGGCAACATCAGCTGAGCCACACGGCGCGTCCCTCGTCTAGGTGGGCGAGGGACGCGCTCCTCTCCGCTCGCAAAATAAGCAGAACCTTATAAAATCTCCGCGCAGCCCTTAACCAACTCTTATAACGATTTCAGCGTCCATTCATTGTTCAGCTTTAGTATATGCTTTGTACGCAGCGAGCGTCCAAACTGCTCGCTAAGCGTTTGAGCCTATTTTTAAGACTCTATGAAAGGTATGTGAAGCATGAAACGTCTCGTAGCTTTTGCGCTGATCGCCGTGATCGCGCTCGGCGGCTTCTTCGGCACTGCCAACGCCCAGATGGGCGGCAAGACCATCGCCGAGATCGTCGTCGAGTCCGCCAGTGGCGCCACGCCGGAGTTCACCACCCTGCTCGCCGCTGTGCAGGCGGCGGATGAGTCCGTCTTGGCTGCGTTGAGCAACCCTGAGGCACAACTGACCGTCTTCGCGCCGACCGATGCCGCTTTCGCCGCCCTGAAGGAGGCGCTGGGCGAAGAGGGCTTCAACGCCGTGCTGGCGGACAAAGAGCAGCTGACCCAGATTCTGCTCTACCACGTCGTGGGCAGCGTCGTGAAGTCGGCTGATGTGGTGGCGGCCCTAGAGGCGAACGAGGGCGCCTTCAGCGTCCGCACGCTGCAGGGTCAGTTCATCGACGTCGTGCAGAGCGAAGAGGGCATCTTCATCGATGACGCTAAGCTGATGCTGGATATGGTCGATATCGAGGCGAGCAACGGCGTGATCCACGTGATCGACGCGGTCATCCTGCCCGAGACCCGCACGCTGGCTGAGATCGTGGTCGATGCGGCGAGCGCTGAGGAAGGCGCCGAGTTCACCACCTTGCTGGCGGCGGTGCAGGCAGCGGATGAGGCCGTCTTGGCTGCGCTGAGCAACCCTGAGGCGAAGCTGACCGTCTTCGCGCCGACCGACGCCGCCTTCGACGCGCTGAAGCAAGCGCTGGGCGAGGAAGCTTTCAACGGCGTCCTGGCGAACAAGGAAGCCCTGACCAACATCCTGCTCTACCACGTGCTGGATGGCATCGTCGGCTCGGACGACGTGGCGAAACTGCTGGAGGAGAACAACGGCGAAGTGCAGGTGACGATGCTGAATGGCAGCATGGCTACGGTCAAGCTGATGGATGGCGCGATCATGATCGATAACGCCAAGATCATCGTGACCGACATCGATGCGGCGAACGGCATCATCCACGTCATTGACGCGGTGATCGTGCCGGGCGAGTGAGCCTCCCTCACACGCAGTGACAGCAAGGGCGAGCGCAAGCTCGCCCTTTTTGCTTCAGGTGGAGGCGCGTTCGCGCTGCATCAGCGGCAGCAGCTCTAGCGTCCACGCGCGGATCGCCTCCCAGTTGATCCAGTCCCCTTCGGGAATCTCATCGCGGTTCTGGGAGATCAGGAAGCGGGTCAGCCAGCCCAGCCGCGCGTAATCCATCCTGCCGGCGAAGGCGCCCACGCGCAGCGGCTCGCAGATGGCGCGCAACGGATTGAAGTACGAATCCACGATGGCGCGGCTCTCCGGCGTATCGTCCATCAGCGTGATGTTGATGTTGAAGTAGGCGAGCGGCATCTGGCAGAGCGTGGCGGCGTGCATGCGCACAAACTTGACGAGCTCTGGCAGCACCTTGCCCATTCGGATGGCGCTCCCTAAGATCGCGCCTGAATAGCCCGAGAGATCGCGCACCTGTTTGAGCGGCAGCACATCGGCGGACGCGCCCGCCTCGCGCAGCACCTTCCCCATGAACGCGGCGACGTCGGCTGTGGAGCCGGCTTTGGTGGCATAGGCGATCAGTATTCTCTGCATGGCGTTTCATCCTCCCGCAGCGCAGCACTTCCGCCTACTGCGATCATGCCACCGCGTCGGCGCGCCTGATAGTGCTTTTCATCACGCGGAGGGCGTGCTGAATGTCAAGTTCGTCATGCGCTTGCTGCCCAGCATGTATAAGCCGATCTCCTCCTCGCCGACCGCGCTCGGATCGTCAAAATGGGCGACGATCTGCCCGTTGTGCAGCACGATCAGCCGATCCGAGAGCTGCAAGACCTCGTTCAAGTCGGCGCTGATCAGCAGAATCGCCACGCCATGCGCCCGCGCCGCGATCAGTTGCGCGTGGATGAACTCAACGGCGCCGATGTCCACGCCGCGCGTCGGTTGCGCTGCGATCAGCAGGCGCGGCGCGGCGGAGAGCTCGCGCGCCAAGACCACTTTCTGCATGTTGCCGCCTGAGAGCGCGCCGAGTGGCGTCTGGGGCGTTCGGACGGCGATGCCGAAGCGCGCGATCAGCGCTTCGGCGTTCTGGCGGATGGCGCGCAGCTGCAAAGCGCCGCGCCTTGCGTAGGGCGCTCTGTAATAGCGGTCGACGATCAGGTTCTCCGCCACGCTCAGCTCAGTGGCGACGCCATTTTTGAGCCGATCCTCCGCGATGTGCGCCACGCCTGCCTCGCGCACGGCGCGCGGATCGCCTTTCGGCAAGGGCTGATCGCACAATAGGAGGCGCCCGCTCTCATAGCCGCGCAAGCCCGCCAGAACCTCAGCCAGCTCGGTCTGTCCGTTGCCCTCCACGCCTGCCACGCCCAGAATCTCGCCGCTGTGTAGGGCAAAACTGACCTGATCGAGGGCGGCTTTGCCGTTGGGCAGGCGCGCTGTCAGCCCCTCGACGCGCAAAATCGGCGCGCCGCGCTGCGCGGGCGGCTTCTGGACGCTCATGAAGACCTCCCGCCCGACCATCAGCGTCGCCAATTGGCGCTCGCTGCACTGAGCGGTCGGCAGGCTAGCGATCAGGCGCCCGTCGCGCAGCACCGAGACCTGATCGCTAACTGCCAGCACCTCGCGCAGCTTGTGCGAGATGAACAGCACGGTCTTGCCGCTCTCAGCCAGCTGACGCATGGCGGCGAACAGCTCGCGCGCCTCGTTGGGCGTCAAGACCGCCGTCGGCTCGTCGAGGATCAGGATATCCGCGCCGCGATAGAGCGCCTTGAGAATCTCGACGCGCTGCTTCATGCCGACGGGTAGCTCAGCCACGCGCAGCTGCGGCTCGATCTGCAGCCCGTAACGCTCGGCAAGGCTGCGCACGCGCTCCTGCGCCGTTCGCAGGTCTAGGATGCCGCGGCGGGTCGGCTCGGCGTTCAGCACCACGTTCTGGGCGACCGTGAAAGAGCCGATCAGCATGAAGTTCTGATGCACCATGCCGATGCCGCGCTGAATGGCATCCTGCGGCGAGCGGAAGCGCACCACCTCGCCATCGAGGGCGATCTCGCCCGCCGTCGGGCGCTCCATGCCGTAGACGATCTTCATCAGCGTGGACTTGCCCGCGCCGTTCTCGCCGATGATGGC
>CALKXH010000019.1 GCA_938005675.1 uncultured Anaerolineae bacterium | reverse complement strand
AAAATTACGTTGGGGCGGCTGAGCAGGCTCAAAACATCAACCTGATCGCCGTCAACTGGGATAGCACGCCGCGAGCGGGCATCGGTCTGAGCGTGCGCGCAGTGGAGCGCCGCTGGAGCAGCACGCAAAGCGTCGAGCCGTCTACTGGGCGCACCGTCTGGAACTGGGCGGTTGAAGAGCTGCCCGCCGCCGAGGGCGTCGTCACCACCAATAGCGAAGGCAAGGCAGTCTTCAGCTTCACGCCAACTCGCGGCGGCATCTATAAAATCTACGTCACCAGCCGCGATGAGCGAGGCAACGCAATCAGCACGGCGACTTTCCTATGGGTTGCCGGCAGAGACTACGTGCCGTGGCGCCAGCAGAACAGCAACCGCATCGACCTGAAAATCAACAAGACTGACTTCAAGGTCGGCGAGACTGCCTCGATCCTGATCGCCAGCCCGTTTCAGGGCGCGGCGAAGGCGCTAGTCACCATCGAGCGCGGCAAGATTCTGCGCCACGAGGTGATCGATCTGCCCACCAACAGCTACGTCTATGAGCTGCCCATCACGGCGGATATGGCGCCGAACGCCTTCGTCTCGGTCGTGATCGTCAAGGGCGTCGATGAGAACAATCCGGTGGCAGCCTTCCGTATGGGCTTGCTGCAGGTCGGCGTGGATACAGCGCGCTACGCCCTCACCATCACGGTCACGCCCGACCGCGAGCAAGCCAGTCCGCGCGAGACGGTCAACTACACCATTAAGGTGACCAACTATCTGGGCGAGCCCGTGCAGGCGGAGGTCGGCGTCGGCTTGACCGACTTGGCAGTCCTCTCGCTCTTGCCGGATACCTCGCGCCCGATCCTAGAGCATTTCTACAGCCGTGTGGGCTTGGGCGTGCGCACAGCGGTCAGCTTGACGGTCAGCGTTGACCAGCAAACGCAAGAAATTCTGACCACCATCAAGGGCGGCGGCGGCGGCGGACCGGAGGGCGGCATCTTCGAGGTGCGCCAACGCTTCATCGATACGCCGCTCTGGTTGCCCACCATCGTCACCGATCAGCGCGGCGAGGCGACCGTCAGCGTGGAGCTGCCCGATCAGCTGACTACATGGCGGCTGGATGTCCGCGCCGTCACCTTGCCGATTGGCGAGCTGCGCACCACCCTCGTCGGGCAGACGACCTTCGATCTGATCAGCACCAAGCCGCTCCTGATCCGCCCGATCACGCCGCGCTTCTACGTGGTGGGCGATCAGTCCAGCCTTGTGGCGGTCGTCAACAACAACAGCGGGCGCGATCAGCAAGTCACGGCGCGCATCGAGCTCTCGGGCGCGCGCCTGCTGGACGATCCCAGCCAGACGCGCCTGATCCCGAACGGCGGGCGCGGGCGCTTCGAGTGGCGGATCGAAGTTGAGGACGTTGAGCGCTTTGACGTGACTTTCTTCGCTCAGAACGCCGACGGCACGCTGCGCGACGCCGCGAAGAGCGCCGTCGGCAAGGGGGAGGATAAATATCTGCCCGTGCTGCGCTACGAGGCGCCGGAGGCGGTCGCCACGGGCGGCACGCTGCTGAGCGGCGAGCGCCGCACGGAGGGCATCGCCTTGCCGCGCCGCTTCACTGTGACCGACGGCAGCCTTGAAGTGCGCCTCGATCGCTCGTTGGCGGCTGCAACGCTCGACGCGCTGAAGGTGCTGGAGAACTTCCCGCATCAATGCACCGAGCAGACCATCAGCCGCTTCCTGCCCAACGTGGCGACCTACGCCGCCTTCGCTCAGCTCGGCTTAGCCGATCCGATCCTGCGCCAACAGGCTGAGCTGGCAGTCGGCTTCGCCGTCCAGCGCCTTTACAAGGATCAGAAGCCCGACGGCGGCTGGGGCTGGTTCAACGCCGATAAGAGCAATCCGCTGGTGACCGCCTACGCGCTGATCGCCTTGAGCGAGGCGCGCAAGAACGGCTTCGACATCGATGATCGCGTCACGGAGGGCGCCATCCGCTTCCTGCGCGAGACGCTCTCGCGCGAACGGCTCGGTCAGCGCCCGTCTCGTCAGGCGCTGAATCAGCGCGCCTTCCTGATCTACGCCCTGACGGTCGCCGAGGCGGGCAACTTCTCGCAAGCGGTGGAGCTGTTCGACCGCCGCGAGCAGATGGATAGCTACGCGCGCGCCTACCTCGCCATGAGCTTCCATCTGATCGACCCGCGCAACACCACCTACACAGAGCCGCTCCTCAGCGATCTGATCAACCGCGCCGCGGTCAGCGCCACGGGCATCCACTGGACGGAAGAGTCGCCCGACGCCTTCAACTGGAATACCGACACGCGCACGACCGCCATCGTCCTGAAGGCGCTCATCCAGCTCACGCCCGAAAGCCCGCTGATCCCCAACGTCGTGCGTTGGCTGATGATCGCCCGCCAAGCCGACGCCTGGGAGACGACTCAGGAGACGGCGTGGTCGGTCATGGCGCTGGTGGACTGGATGAAAGTCACTGGTGAGCTGCAGCCCAACTACACCTTCGGCGTCGGGCTGAACGATGCGGTGCTGGTCTCCGACGAGCGCGCCGATGCCGGCAACGTGCGCGAGGCGCTGACTTTGCGCGTCGAAGTCGCCGATCTGCTGCGCGATCAGCTCAATCGCTTGACGATCAGCCGCAGCGAGGGCGAGGGCTTGCTCTACTATACGGCGCGCCTACGCATCAACTTGCCCACCGATCAAGTCAAGGCGATTGATCGCGGCGTGAGCGTCAGCCGCAGCTACCACCTCGCCAACGATCCAGAGCAGAAGCCGATCACAGAGGCAAAAGTCGGCGATAATATCATCGTCACGCTGGATATCGTCGTCAAACGCGACTTGCACTACGCCATGATCACCGACCCGATCCCGGCGGGCGCCGAGGCGGTCAATCCGCGCCTCGCCACCAGCGCCATCGGGCAGGCGCCGCGCCTCAGCCGCGAGAATCCCTTCGGGCGCGGCTACGGCTGGTGGTGGTTCAGCCAGACCGAGCTGCGCGATGAGAAGGTCGTGCTATACGCCACGTACCTGCCCAAAGGCACCTATCGCTACGTCTACACGCTGCGAGCGGGCTTGGCGGGGACGTATCACGTGATGCCCGCCAGCGCCGAAGCCTTCTACACGCCGGAGGTCTTCGGGCGCAGCGACGGCGCGCTGTTCGTGCTGAAGCCTTCAGACGCCGAATAGCCGCCGCACCCCTCTCAAGCGCGAGCGGGCAGTCTTCAGACTGCCCGCTCTGCTTATGAAACTCCAATGCAGACGCTGTTGTTTTGCTAACTATTCAATGCTAAGATCGATGCCAGCATAAGGCACACATCCTATTGCTAGATTTGCATCCGCACTGGGCGAGAGATGGTCAACCGTACGATGCCAAAAGACCTATACGAAGTGCTGGGCGTTTCGCGCAATGCCACGCCTGAAGAATTGAAGAAAGCCTACCGTCGGCTGGCGAAGCAGTACCATCCGGATGCCAATCAGGGCGCCGAGGCGGAAGATCGGATGCGCGAGATCAACGCCGCCTACGCCATTTTGAGCGATCCGGAGAAGCGGGCGCGCTACGACCGTTACGGCATGGCGGGCATCGATCCGCAGGCGAGCGGCTTCGGCGGTTTTGGCGGCTTCAGCGACCTGAACGAGATGTTCGAGGAGATTTTCGGCGCCTTCGCCGGCACAAGCCGCCGCAGCAGCGCCAATCGCCGTCAACCGCGCCCCGGTCGGGATGTCCGCTATGACATGACGCTCACCTTTGAGGAAGCCATCTTCGGCGTGACCAAAGAGATCGAGATCATGCGCCTTGAGAACTGCGAAGTGTGCGGCGGGACGGGCGCAGCGCCCGGCAGCGCGCCGCGCCGTTGCCCGGATTGCGGCGGCAGCGGCGAAGTCCGTCAGGTGCGCCAGACCTTCTTGGGCAGCATGGTCACGGTCAGCGCTTGCACGCGTTGCGGCGGGACGGGCGAGATCATCGATACGCCCTGCCACACCTGCCGCGGACAAGGCAAGGTCCGCCGCGCCCGCAAGATCACGGTCAGCGTGCCGGGCGGCGTGGACGACTCAACGCGCTTGCGGGTGGTCGGCGAGGGCGACGTGGGCGAGAACGGCGGTCCGAACGGCAACGTGCAGGTCTTTTTCCGCGTGCAGCCGCACGAATTCTTCAAACGGCGCGACTTCGATATCATCCTCGAACTCAAGATCAACGTGGCGCAAGCGGCGTTGGGCGCCACGGTCAGCGTGCCGACCGTCGACGGCGAGGAGCTGCTCGGCATCCCCGCCGGCACGCAGAGCGGCAAGGTCTTCACGCTGCGCGGCAAGGGCGTGCCGCGCATCCGCAGCGATGGCAGCTCGGCGGGGCGCGGCGATCAGCTGGTGGTGGTGCAGGTGGAAGTGCCAACCCGCCTGACCGCCGAGCAGCGCAGACTCTTTGAGGAACTGGGGCGCACCTTCGGCAATACGGCTGAGCCGCAGCGCGGCGGCAAGGGCTTCTTCGAGCGGCTGGCAGATTTTCTGGGCGGCGAGGGCAACCGCGCCTAGCCGCTCAACGCGCTTGAAAAGAATGAGAAAGCCCCGCCTTAGGCAGGGCTTTCCTCATCGGGAGGGCGGGACTTGCTGCGATGGAGTGCTTTGGTGCGGCGATGAGCTGCGGGTTGTGCTTCAGTGCTTCTGCAACGATGCTGCCGTGCGAGTGCCTTACTGCGGCGATGTGAGCGCGATGTTGCTCCGATGTCGTTCAGGATGCTGCTTTGGCGATGCTGCGATGCTTCTACGGCGATTCGGCTTTGTGCCTGCGATGTAGCTGCTGCGTTACCCCGTCTTCCGCCCATAACTATAGCAGGTGAAAATAACGTTGTGCGTTACAAAAGGCGCAATTTCATGAATTTTTTGTGAAAATTCGTGAAGGCGCTGAAATTTTGTGCGCAGCCGTCGGCGCGTTAGACTGATAGGCACGGAAGAAACATCGGTTTTGCAAAGGACGTTCTCGCCATGCAAGTCTCTCTGGTTTTTCAAGCGCCGCACCTCGCCCAAGCCGACGCGCTGATCCTGAGCCTGTACGAGGAAGAAGGGCTGCACAAATCGCCCGCCGCCGCCGATGCTGCGTTGGGCGGCGCCATCGCGGAGCTGCTCAGCACGGGCGACTTCACGGGCAAGGCGGCGCAGGTGGCAGTGCTGTATCCGCGCGGCGCGCTGCCCGCCCGCCGCCTGATCTTGGTCGGCTTGGGCAAGCGCGAGGCGCTCAGCCTCGACGGCGTGCGTCGCGCGGCTGCCCTCGGCGTCCAAAAGGCGCGCGAACTCAAGGCGAAGAGTCTCGCCAGCACCCTGCACGGACGCGGCAGCGCCCTCAGCGCCGAGAGCTGCGCGCAGGCTTACCTCGAAGGGGCGCTCTTGGGCAATTATCAGTATCACGGGCAGAAGAGCAGCCCGCCTTCGCCCGATCTGCCTGAGAGCCTCGCGCTCGTCCTGCCTGAGGAGTCGCTGGGCGACAAAGAGGCGGTCGAGCGCGGCATGAAGGTCGGGCAGATCATGGGCGAGGCGACCTGCCTTGCCCGCACGCTCGCCAATTTGCCGCCCAACCTCTGCACGCCGCCCTATCTAGCCGAGACCGCCCATCAAATCGCGCAAAAGGGCGGCTTGAAGATCGAAGTGCTGGGTCGCCCTGAGATGGAAGCCCTCAAAATGGGCGCCTTGCTGGGCGTGGCGCGCGGCAGCGCCATCCCGCCGCAGTTCATCGTCCTAGAGCATCAGCCTGAGCGCGCCGCCGAAGGCAAGACCCTCGTGCTGGTCGGCAAGGGCGTCACTTTCGATACGGGCGGCTACAGCCTCAAGCCCGCCGATAGCATGGTCGGCATGAAGCACGACATGGCGGGCGCGGCGGCGGTCTTGGGCGCGATGCAAGCCATCGCCGCGCTGGGCGTGCCGCGCCACGTGGTCGGTCTGGTGCCTGCGACTTTCAACCTGATCAGCGGCGAGGCGTACCTGCCCAGCGAGGTGCTGACCGCCAGCAACGGCGTGACCATCGAGGTGATCAGCACGGATGCCGAAGGGCGGCTGATCTTAGCCGATGCGCTGGTCTACGCGGCGCGCTACAAGCCCGCCGCCGTGATCGATATCGCCACCTTGACCGGCTCGGTGGTGGTGGCGCTAGGCAACGCCGCCGCTGGGCTGTTCAGCACCGACGATCAGCTGCGCGAGGCGCTCCTCGCCGCAGCTGAAGCGACGGGCGAGCGCCTGTGGGCGCTGCCGCTCTTCAGCGACTACGAGAAGCTGATCGAATCCAAAGTGGCGGACATCAAAAATAGCGGCGGCAGGCAAGGCGGCGCGAGCATCGGCGCGGTCTTCCTGAAGCGCTTCACGGACTACCCCGTCTGGGCGCACATCGATATGGCGGGCATGATGGAAGACCTGCCCAACAACCCGCTCTATCCGAGCGGCGCTTCTGGCTACGGCGCGCGTCTATTGGCGGAGTACGTGCGGCGCGCCGCCCAGTGATCGCCTATGGCTGAGCCCTCAGCGCGCGCCTTCGATCCGACGCCCTACCTCGTGGCGCTCGCTGCCTTGCTGATCGGCTTGGTGGGCGCGCCGTTCTTCGCCAACTTGCCCGATGATCGGCTGATTCTCGCCCGCTACGCGGCGCAGCTGCGCGAGACGGGTTGGCTGGTCTTCAACCAAAACGAGCGCCTTCTGCTCATGCCCGCGCCCTTGCCGATGATCGCCCAAGCCTATCTGGGCGCCGAGCTGACCTTCGCCCTGAGCTTGGCGCTCGGCGCGGCGTGCCTGTACGCGCTCGGCGCGGCTATGGCGCTGACGCGGGCGTTTCGCTTGTTGGCGGCGGGCATTTTCGCGCTCGGCTGCCCGCTATGGGTCGGCGCGGGGACGCCCTACCCGCCCATGGCGGCGTTGGCGCTGCTCGGCTTGCTCTTGGCGACGCGCAGCGCACAGCGCGCGGCGGGAGTCGCTTTTGCGGCGGCGGCGCTGTGCGGCGTCGAGGCGCTGCTCTTGGTGGCGCTGATGATCCTCTACGCGGCGCGCGAGGGCAAGGCATGGCGCTTCCTCCAGACCTTCGCGGCGCTCTTTGGGATGGCGTTGCTGCTGCTGTGGCTGTACTACGGGAACTTCTGGGAGGGCTTGCTGACCTTTCGGCGCGCCGCGCCACTGCCCGTAGACTCCCCCTCGCTGCCGCTGCTCGGGCTGCTGATCGGCGCGGCGCTCGTGCCGTGGTGGCAGGCGCGCCAGCAGCCGCCCGTGGCGCTGCTGGGCGCGTGGATCGCGCTCTATCTCGGCGTGTTGGGCGGCGTCTTCCGCTTGGCGGACGGTTTCGCTTACGCGCCCGTGCTGCCTGTCGCCATCCTTCTCGCCAGCCAACTCTTTCAGCGCACCCCGATCGCGAGCGTGTTGGGGATCGGCGTGGCGGTCGGCGCGAGCGTCATTGCCTTAAACAGCGCGATGACGGCACAGCCCTCGCCGAGCGCCCCGCCACTCCCGTCTGAGGCGCGCAGCGTCGCCTTGCCCAGCAAAGATGCCTTGCTGCTCGGCGTGTGGCGGCTCGATCAGCGCCTGATCGCCCTCGATGGGACGCTGCAGCCCGTCTTGCGGCGCTTCATCGAGCGCGGCGACCTGAATTCGGCGCTGGTCTTTTACGCGCCCGACGTCCTTGGGCTCGCCTCAGCCGAGGACGATTGGCGCTATACCGATGCCTTCGAGGCGCTCGGCTATGCGCCCTATCAATCCGAGCGGACGTTCCGACGCGAGGCGAGCATAGCGCCGCTTCGAGCGCGCGGCTACGCCGCGAACAAAGTCTTCAGCCCCGACTTGTCCCTGAATAGCGTCTTTTTGGGCGTGCCGGAGGGAGTGAAAATGCCCGTCGCGCGCTTTGAGCTGCGGTGGGAGGTTCAGCGCCCCGCCAGCCGCCCGATCACGGTCGAGATTCAGCTGGGCGAGGTCAGCCGACGGACGGAATTGCCCGCGACGGTCTTTAGCGCGGGAGACTTCAAGACCTATCACGCTCTGCCCGTGCCGCCCGCGCCGCTTCAGGGCTTCACTACGCTGCGCATCCGCGTCATCGTCAACAACGGCACGCTCGGCGAGGCGGTCATCGAGAACGTCGACTTGCGCGGCATCACGGACTAGCTCGCGCTAGATCAGCGAGCGCCCGCCGTCTACCAAGTAGACGGCGCCGGTGGTGAAGTCCGCCTCGATCAGGAAGGCGGCGAGCTTCGCCACGTCCTGCGGCGAGCCGATGCGCTTCAGGGCGGAGTTCGCCTCCGCCCAAGCGCGCTTCTTGGCGAGCGCCTCGTCATCCAAGCCGTCGGGCAGCAAGACCGTGCCGGGCGCGATGGCGTTGACGCGAATTTTCGGCGCCAGCTCCAATGCCAGCGACTTGGTGAGCGAGACGAGCGCCGCTTTGCTGGCGGCGTGATGGGCGTTATCGCGCCAGACCTGAAAAGCCGACAGATCGGCGATGTTCAGGATGACGCCGCCCTCAGGCTGAGCCAGCATGTGCTGCGCCGCGTACTGCGCCGCGAAAAAAGGCGCCCGCGCATTGACGTTCAGCGCCAAATCCCACTCAGCGGGGCTGATGGCGAGGGCGGGCTTGTTCAGCCAGACCGACGCGTTGTTGATCAAGACATCTAGCTTGCCGAAGTGCGCCGCCGCGCCATCCACCAGCGCGCGTAACTGATCCAGATCGCTCACGTCGCAGCGCTGCACGAACGTTTGCGCGCCAAGCGCCTCAAGCTCAGCGCGCGTCTGGGCGTGCGGCTCATCCTCGAAGTGCCAGCTGAAGGCGATGTGCGCCCCGCGCCGCGCCAACTCCAGCGCGATGACGCGCCCGACGCGCCGCGCCGCGCCCGTGATCAAAATGACGCGCCCTGCGATGTCCATGCTCGTCTCCCCTAGCTGATGCCCGCCCGCTCCAAAAGCGCCTTGGCAGCGCGCGTGCATTCCTGTATGAGCGCCGCCACATCGATGCCCTGCACGGCGCGATCCTTCACCATGACTCGACTGCCCACGATCACGTGCCGCACATCGCCGCCGTTGGCGTTGTAGACCAACGCCGAGAACGGATCGTGGACGGGCGCGCTGCGCGGCGTCTCGATCTCAACGCAGATCAAGCGCGCCTGCGCGCCGATTGCCAGCTCAGGCGGCGTCAAGCCGACCGCCGCCGCGCCTTCGGCGCACGCCATCTGCAGAATGTGGCGCGGCGCGAGGGCTGTGGCGTCCATCGTCTCGATTTTCGCCAACAGCGCTGCGATCTTGAGCAATTCAAGCATGTCCTGACTGTTGTTGCTGCCCGATCCATCGGCGCCGAGCGCGATCGGCACGCCCCGCCAAAAGAGCGGCGCGACGCGCGCCATGCCGCTGGCGAGGTACATGTTGCTGGTCGGGCAGTGGATCAGGCGGGCGCCGCCGCGCTGCAAGAGGCGCATCTCATCGTCGGAGAGCCACACGCCATGCACCACCTGCGTGCGCGGACTCAAGACGCCCAGCGCGGCTAACCACTCGATGTGGCGCATCCCGTTGCGAGCGATCATCAGCCCGACCTCGTCTTGCGTCTCGGCGGCGTGCAGATGGAAAGGGACGTCCCACGCCTCGGCGAGGGCGAAGGTACGCCCCATCGCCGCGTCGGAGCAGCGCCATGGCACCATCGGTCCGACGCAGACGCGCACGTTTGTGCCGTCGGCGGCGGCGCGCAGACGCTCCATCTCGGCGATGATCGCATCTAGAGAGGGCGCGCCCTCGCCCAGATCATTCCAGCCATAGGCGAAGAGGGTCGGCAAGCCGAACTCACGGTAGGCGCGCAGGGCGGCGTCGGAGTGGGCGGGCGAGTTGACCATTTTGTGATGCTCGGTCAGCGCCACCACGCCGCAGCCGACGTTCTCGACCAAGCCCAGCAGCGTGGCGAGGTAGACGTCTTCAGGCGTCATCGCGGCCTGCAGCCGCCAGACCACCATTTTGAGCCAGTCGATCAGCTTTTTATCATCGCCCAAGCCGCGCATGAAGGTCTGGCTGAGGTGCGTGTGCGCGTTGACCAGCCCGTGTAGCACAGCGCAGCCGCGCGCCTCCAAGATGAGCGCCCCTTCGGGCGGCGGGAACGTCCCCAGCGCGGCGATGCGCCCGTCGTCGCCGATCAGGACGTCGCCCTCGCTGAATGTGCCGTTGAGGACGTCAAGCAGCGTGCCGCCGCGAATCCAGATCGGCATGGCTCAACGGATGCGCAGCGGCAACGCCAACTTGTGCGCCGCCGCCACGATGTCTTCGGCGCTGGGCAGCACGTACTGCTCTAGGGCGGGCGCGTAGGGGATCGGCACGTTCTTGGCGGCGACGCGCACGATGGGCGCGTCCAGCCAATCGAGCGCCTCTTCGGCGATCAGCGCTGCGATCTCGGCGCCCGCGCCGCAACGCTTGTGCGCCTCGTGCGCGATGATCAGCCGCCCGGTCTTCTCAATCGAGCGCACGACCGTCTCAAGGTCAAACGGCACGAGCGTGCGCGGATCGATCACCTCCAGCTGGATGCCCTCCTCCGCCAGCTGATCGGCGGCGCGCAGGGCGTGGCGCAGCATCCCGCCAATCGCCACGACGGTGATGTGCGCCCCCTCGCGGGCGAGGCGCGCCTCGCCGAACGGCACGAGGAAGTCGGGATCAGGCGGCACGTCGCCGCGTTCGGCGTAGAGCATCTTGTGCTCGAAGAATAAGACGGGATCGTCGCCGCGGATGGCGCTCTTGAGCAAGCCTTTGGCGTCGGCGGGCGTGGCGGGCGTGACGATCTTGAGTCCCGGCACGTTCATGAACCACGCTTCGGGGCTTTGGCTGTGCTGCTGAGCGGCGCTGCCGGGCGCGCCCGTCGTGACGCGCACCGTGACGGGCACGTTCGCCTTACCGCCGCTCATGTAGCGCGCCTTCGCCAGCTGATTGACGATCTGATCGCCGGCGATGGGCAGAAAATCGCCGAACATGATCTCGGCGACCGGGCGCATCCCCATCATGGCTGCGCCGAGCGCCGCGCCGATGATGGCGCTCTCGCTGATCGGCGTATCCAGCACGCGCGCCTCGCCGAACTGATCGAGCAAGCCTTGCGTCACGCCGAAGACGCCGCCGAAGACGCCCACATCCTCGCCGATCAAGAAGACCGAAGGGTCGCGCGCCATCTCTTCGGCGAGCGCCTCTCGAATCGCCTCGCTGTAAGTCAATTCACGCATGAAGAGCCGTCCCTATCCTCGATAATTCCTCTGAAAGAAGACGCGGCGCGCTTTGAACGCCCAATTTAGAAGACTTTTCCGCCGTGCGTCTCGGCGTAGACGCCCATCAGCGCCTCGTCGGGCTGCGGCTGCGGCGATTGGCGGGCGAAGGCGACCGCCTCGTCCAGCTCGGCGCGCACCGCCTCGCGAATGGCTTCGAGGTCTGCCTCCGTGGCAACGCCTGCCGTGACCAGCGCCGCGCCCAAGCGCACAATCGGGCAGCGCGCCTGCCACTCCTGCTGCTCGCCCGTCGGCTTGTAGACCTGCGGATCGCCCTCGTAGTGACCGTGCCAGCGGTAAGTCTTGCACTCCAGCAGGGTCGGACCCAGCCCGTGGCGCGCCCGTTCGAGCGCCTCGCTCGCCGCGCGGTAGACCGACGGGGCATCGTTGCCGTCGACGATCACACCAGGGAAAGCGTAGCTGCGCGCGCGCAGGGCGAGGTCGGCGAGGGGCGCTTGCTTGTGTTGGGGCGTGCCTTCGCCATAGAGGTTGTTCTCGCAAACGAAGACGACCGGCAATTTCCACAGCCCGGCGAGGTTGAGCGCCTCGTGAAAAGCGCCCTGATTGGCGGCGCCATCGCCGAAGAACGAGACGGCGACGCGCTCCTCGCCGCGCATGGCGAAAGCCAACGCCGCGCCGACCGCCATCGGGATGCCGCCCGCCACAATGCCGTTGGCGCCGAGACTGCCCAACGCGAAATCGGCGATGTGCAGCGAGCCGCCGCGCCCGCCGCAATAGCCCGTCGCGCGCGCCGCCAATTCCGCCATCATGCGCGCCACGTCGCCGCCCTTGCTGATCAGGTGTCCGTGCCCGCGATGGGTGCTGGTGAAGACGTCCTCAGGGCGCATCGCCATCCCCACGCCGACGGCGCTCGCCTCCTGCCCGATGCTGGCGTGGATGAAGCCGGGGATCAGCCCGATGCGCCGCTCGGCGATGGCGCGCAACTCGAACTCGCGCACCAGCACCATGCGCCGATACATCTCGCGCAGCAATTCGGGCGTCAAGCCTGTCAAATCGGTGATCATGCCGCCTCGTCCCTCCTGCCTTTCGACCGCGTTTCTCTAGTATAGCCCAAGCGCGCGGAAAGGGCATCTGGGCGGGCGGGCGCGCTGAAACTGACGTTTGCCAAACGCCTGGTTGCCGATCCTGCTGCAAGCTTGGCACTTTAGGTTAGAATGTAAGGTCAAGAGTGATCTGTGCTTAGGTTTTGAAGGGGGAACTCATGGCTCTGCGCCCTAACCGCCTGATGGCGCTGCTGCTGTGTGCGATGTTGCTTGCGGCGCTGCTGCCCAGCGCGTCGATCAGCCGTGCCGCCCAGCCCGAACCTATGGCGCCCATCGTCCATGCCGCCGAGACTGGCTCGAACTGGACGGGCGCCTATTTCCCGAACCGCGATCTCTCAGGGACGCCCGCCTTTGTGCGCATCGATCCCGCCATCGTCTTCAATTGGGGTCCGAACTCGCCCGGATCGGGCATCGGCGTGCAGAATTGGTCGGCGCGTTGGGATGGCGTGCAGTTCCTGAACGCCGGCGTGTATCGGCTGACTGTGCGCGTAGACGACGGCGTGCGCGTCTTCGTCAACGGGCAGCTGGTCATCAACGAGTGGCGCGAGCAGGCGCCCACCACCTTCACGCGCGACATTCGGGTCTCGACAGGCGTCCACGCCTTTCGCGTGGAGTACTTCCAAGCGCTGGGCGATGCCAGCATCTCCTTTTCGTGGCAGTTCATCCCGACGCAAAGCACAGCTTGGACGGCGCAGTACTTCAACAATCCGTTCCTGAGCGGCGCGCCCGTGCTGACGCGCCTTGAGCCGCGCATCGACCATTTCTGGGGACTCGGCTCGCCCGATCCGCTGGTGGTGCCTGTCGATCGCTTCAGCGCGCGCTACACCGCCACCTTAGCTTTTCAAGCCGCCACCTACCGCTTTGTATTAGCCGGCGATGACGGTGTGCGGCTGTTCATCAACGACGTCTTGGTCATCGATCAGTGGCGGCGGCAAAGCCTGACCGCTTACAGCATCGACGTCGCTCTCGCAGCTGGCTTGCACACCATTCGAGTTGAATATTACGAAGACACTGAGCAAGCCGCCGTCCGCTTGACGATTGATCTCGCTATTGGCTCGCCCTTCGGCGCGCGCTCCGACTTCTGGTACGGCGAGTACTTCGCCAATCCGAACCTGAGCGGCTCGCCCGCCTTCGTGCGCAACGACGGCTTCAGCGGCATCAACTTCAATTGGAACGCCAGCTCGCCGCAAGCGGGCTTCCCGCGCGATTACTTCTCAGTGCGCTGGACGCGCCGCATCTGCACGCCCGGTCGCCCGACGCGCTTCTTCATCTACATGGACGACGGCGTGCGCTTCTTCATCGATAACACGCTGATCATCGATGCGTGGGGCGGTCCGCCCGATAGCGTCCATCAGCGCTTCGTCGATCTGACCGCCGGCTGCCACGATCTGCGCCTTGAGTATCAGCAGCAAACCCTGCAGAGCTTCGTGGTGTTGACGTGGGATCCGCCCGACGGACAATCGCCCGTCTTACCGATCCCGAACGTGGTGCCGGGCAGCGGCGGGCAGAGCTTGGCGAGCGCCGTAGGCTTGGTGGTGAACGCCAACTTGCTGAACGTGCGCAGCGTCGATAACGTCGGCGGGGCGGTGTTGGAGCAAATTCGGGGCGGCACGCTGGTGACCGTCCTGGCGCGCAACAGCGCGGCGACTTGGCTGCGCATCCGCACGCCGAGCGGCGTAGTGGGCTGGGTCAACGCCCGCTTCATCCAGACCAACTTGCCCGATATCCGCAGCCTGCCTGTGGATGGCATCGGTGGCGGGGCAGGGGTCTCAACGGGCGTGCGCGGTCAGCTGACCTCCGGCTTGCGCCTGCGCGAGGGTCCGGGCTTGACCTTCCGCCAACTGACCATCATTGAGTGGGGTCAGACCGTCGATATCATCGGGCGCAGCGGCGATGGTCAGTGGTACGAGGTCATCTACGCGGGGCAGCGCGGCTGGATTTTCGCCGTGTACGTGCGGATCATTCAGGGCAATCCGTTCAGCTTGCCGATCACGGGCTAGTAGCGGCGGATATCGACCTCACACGGCGGCAGCGCGCCGCCGTCCTTCAGGAAGACGGTTAGGCGCAGCGTATAGCGCGCTCCGCTTAGCCGACTCAGGTCCGCTCTCTCCACCAGCACGCCATCGCGCACGGGACGGTGTACGTTCGCCAGCAGGATTGAAGAGCGCATCCCGCTCTTTTGAGCGACGAAGGCGTACAGCTCATAGTGATCGAAGTCGGGGTGATCCGCCGTGCCGAGCACTACGAAATTATCAATCGGCACGTACCAGTCGGGGCGCGGCGAGGTGATGCGCGCTCTAGGATCAGGGCAGCGGGTGATGAAAGCGGTGACATAGGTCTGCGTGGGCGCGCGAAGGAACGCAGCGGCGGTTTGTTCGCGTTGGTGGGCGAGCTGCATCGGTCCGTAGTATTGCCCGAAGACGATGAAGATCATGTTGACGAGCACGACGAAGAGGATTATCAAAAGCAC
>CALKXH010000018.1 GCA_938005675.1 uncultured Anaerolineae bacterium | reverse complement strand
GTGGTGGCGGGCGAGGCAGCCGGCAGCAAGCTTGAGAAAGCGCAAGCGTTGGGCATTCCAGTCTTGGATGAGGCAGGCTTGCAGGCGCTGATCGCCGAGCGCTCAGCTCTGCGGCAAGACTAGAGGCGGCACTTCGGCGTTATCGCGGGCGGCGGCGATCACGGGCGGCAAATGGCGGAAGGCGCGCGCGATGCGCGTGCCGTGCCACGTGATCCAACTGCCCTCGACGATGTAAATGTGCCCGTTGCGCACGGCTGGCACATCTAGCGAGTCGAAGGCGAGCGCGTCTGACTCCGTGAAGGCGTACGGCTCGGTCGGCAGGAGGATGATCTCAGGCTGCAGCGCCTCGACCTCCTCTAGCGCGATGCGCGGGTAGCGCGTATCGCGCCCGACGCGGCGCGGATCGTCGGCGGGGAGCGGTTCTGCCCGACCGAGATCAGCGGCGAGCGGGAATTGGCGCTCGCGCTCGGCAAAGACGTTCAGCGCGCCGCAGGTGAAGAGCAGATCGTGGGCGAAGGTCTGGGCGTTGAAGGTCATCCACGGATCGCGCCAAATGGGGACGAAAGCGCGCACGGGCGGATTTTGCTCGGCGTAGCGGCGCATCATCTCGTAGGTGATCTCGATCAGGCGCACCCGATGCACCATCGAAGCTTCCTCAAAGACCTCCATGATCTGCCAGAGCAGCTCGATGGCATCGCGGACGGTGTTCGGCTGAGTGACCCAGATCGGGATGCCCGCCGCTTGGAGGGCTTCGGCGTCCTCGCGCCGATTCTCCTCGCTGTTGAGCATGACGAGGTCGGGCTGCAGCGCCTTGATCTTCTCGATATCGGGATTCTTCGTGCCGCCGACCTTCGGCAACGCCTTCGCCGACTCAGGATAGATGCAGTAATCGGTGACGCCGATCACGCGTCCGCCCAGATTCAGCTCGAAGAGCGACTCAGTCAGGCTCGGCACCAGCGAGACGACGCGCTGCGGCACGAAGTCGATGGGCAGGGAGTAATCGTAGGCGTGCGTGTGGCGCGCCACCAAATCGGGATCGTCAGCGGCGTGGATCGGCTCAGTCGGGGCATCGCTCATGGCGTATCGCCCTCCTGATCGGGGATGCGCAGCGCATTGCCCAGCAGAATGGTCACTTTGCGCTCGCCCCAGAGCTCGATCTGTCCGTCCCCGCCCAGCGCCAACGCCGAGCGGCTGCCGATTCCGATGCCGTAAGCGCTCGGATGCGCCTCCAGCAAGCGGTGTAGGGCTGCAGCGCGCCCGTTCGAGTCGTAATTCGGCACGATGACGGCGTTTTCGATCCAGCCGACGCCGTCGGCGCCCTCTAGAAAGCTACCGAGCGCCGCCGCGCCCGCCCCGATGCCCATGATCACGGCGCCGCGCGCGTAGGCGGCTTGCATCCCCTCTAGGGCGGCGCCCAGCAGAGCGGCGCGCAGCGTCTCTGGGGCTTGCCCATCGCCCAAGATGATCATGCCCGCCTCGTTCAGCTGCGCGCGGATGCTCTCATCGTCCTCCGTCACAATATCGACCAGATAGCCGGTCGGCGCGCCCATCTCGTCCAACAGCGCTAAGTGCTGATCGGCTGTGTCGGCATCGCCCGCCGCCCAGATGTAAGCGATTGGCTCGCCGTAAGCGATGCGAGTCAGCGCTTGTGCCTCGATATCCAAGTCCACGTCGTCTTGATCGCCTAGGGGCGCGCCGCTGCCCGCCAAGACGATCCAGCCGCGCCCATCGCGCCAACGCAAAACGTTCACCTGTGGCATAGTCGCTAATTCTGCCCGATGTGTGTCGCACGGACGCGCCAAGGCGCTCTGCCGCGCTCGCGCTGATAGCGCAGCCAATCGCCGTGCGGAATTTCTGTGTGTTGATGCCGCGCCAAGACCTCAGGGTTGCCGAGGTAGAGCCACGCCCACGCCTCAGCGCCGCCGCCCAGCCGCACCCGCCGCCGCACGCGCCGATACAAGCCCAGCTCGCTCTCGCTCTGGCTCGCGTTCGGATTGTAGCCCTCTAGGTGATCCAACGCTGCCAGCAAGCGCGGATAGTGCGCCGGATGCAGCACCATCACCTCGCCTTTGACCGTCACGCCCTCTTCGGGCGCGGCATCGACCATGACGGGGAAGCCGCCCAGCGCGTACAGGCGCATGTGATCGACCTCAGCGGGGAACTCGCTGACTGTGTAGCCGCACAGCAGGCGCATGTAGTTGCGCTCGCCGTGCCGCAGCGTGCCATAGGCGAAGATCGGCGTTTGAATCCATTCGCGCGGCGGGCGCGCAGAGCGAGTCTTCATCAGTTCACTCCTACGCGCTGGGCAGCACGTACTCAGCCACCGCCGCCGCCAAGAGTCCCGCACCAAGCGGCAGCGCCTCTTCATCGAAGTCAAAGCGCGGATGATGATGCGGGAAGTCCAGCCCGCGCTCGTGGTTCGCCGAGCCGACGAAGAAAAACGTCCCGCGCACGCGCTCAAGGAAGCACGCCATATCCTCAGACGCCATCGTGCGGGCGTTATCGACTAGCGTCAAGTGCGGCGCGACTCGCTTGAACGCCTCGCGCAGGCGCGCATTGACCGCCGAGTCGTTGATCAAGGGCGGGGTCAGCTGCTGGGCGCGCACCTCAGCCGTGCAGCCGAGCGCGGCGGCAACGCCTTCGGCGACCTCGCGCAGGCGGCGCATGACCAGCTCGTTGGTGGCGGGCTGATAGGTGCGGAACGTGCCGCCGAAGGTCACTTCGGAGGGGATCACGTTCATGGCATCGCCGCCGTGAATGGTGCAGACCGAGAGGACGGCTGTATCCAAGCCGCTAACGTTGCGGCTGACGACGCTCTGTAGGGCGCTGATGATCTGAGCGGCGGCGAAGATCGGATCGCGGGTCTCGTCGGGCAGGGCGCCGTGCCCGCCCACGCCGCGCACGGTCACGGTAAAATCGTTGGCGCTCGCCATCGCCGCGCCTTCGGTCACGCCGACCGTCCCGACGGGCATGTTGTTCCACAGGTGCAAGCCAAGCGCGACCTGCGGCGCGGGCGATTCCAAGACTCCGTCGGCGATCATGGCGTTGGCGCCAGCGGCGATCTCCTCAGCCGGCTGGAAGACGAACTTGACGCGCCCCGCCAGCTGATCGCGGCGGGCTGCTAAGAGCTTCGCCACGCCCAAACCGATGGCGACATGCCCGTCGTGTCCGCAAGCGTGCATTGTGTTGGGCGTCTGCGAGGCGTATTCAGCCGCGTTCGCCTCGTGGATGGGCAAGGCATCCATATCGCAGCGCACCAGCACGGTCGTGCCGTCCTGCGCGCCCTCCAGCACGCCGACCACACCTGTCTTGCCGACGCCCGTCTGCACCTCCAGACCGAGCGCGCTCAGCTCCGCCGCCACGAGGCTCGCCGTGCGGCGCTCCTCAAAGGCGAGTTCAGGATGCTGATGCAGGTCGCGTCGGCGCGCCACCAATTCGGAGCGCAGCGCCTGCGCTTGTGCCAACCAATCTATCGCCATGCTGATTCTCTCGCCTCGCTATGCATCCACTCAGGGCAGATTATAGACGAGTCGCGGGTCGCTCTACAAGGCTCAGATGTGCTGATGCAGGACGGCTCAGGCGCTCTGAGCGGGCAGCAGGCGCTCCAGCTCGATCTTCATGCAGCGATCCATCACGACTTTCAAGCCGGCTTCGCTGGCGCGCTGGGCGGCTTCCTCGTTGACGATGCCCAGCTGAATCCAGATCGCCTTGGCGCCGATGGCGATAGCCGCCTCAACCGCCTCTGGCACGTCTTCAGGGCGGCGGAAGACGTCTACGACATCGATTGGGACTTGAATATCCGAGAGATTGGCAAAGACGGGCTGCTCAGGCGTGCCTTGCGCCGTCGGATTGACGGGATAGATGGTGTAGCCGCGCGCTTTGAGGTAGGCGGCAACTTCGTGCGAGGGACGATCAGGCTTAGGCGACCAGCCCACCACCGCCACGTGCTGAGATTCTTGCAGCAGCTGGCGGATTTCTTCATCGGTTGTCAGGCGCATGGATGCAACTTCCTTCTATCGATCATGCCTACATACAGAGCCGCCCACGCGCCGCCTTCTTACCCGTGAGCGGCTCATTGCGGGGCGGGAATCTTCAGCTGCTGCCCGACGCGGATGAAATCGCCCTCAAGCAGCCCGTTGGCTTGGCGCAATTGCTGCACCGTGATGCCGAACTTGCGCGCAATGGCGCCGAGCGTATCGCCCGCCACGACCGTGTAGACGCGCTCGGTCAGTTGGATGGGCGTGGGCAGCGTCGCAGGATCGACGGGCGCGGTCGCTTGGGCGGGCGGGGCGGCGGGCGGCGCGGCGCCGCCGACGCGGGGCGCGCAATTCGGCACGATCAACACGTCGCCGGGCTGCAGACTGTTCGGGTTATTGCGCAAGCGCGGATTGGCGCGCAGAAAGTCCTCGTTGGTCAGGTTGTACATGCGCGCGATCTTGGCGAGCCACTCGCCGGGCTGCACCGTGTGCTGACAGGGCTTGTCGGCGGGCGGCGGGGGCTGTGAGTCAGGCGGTGACTCGGCGGGCGGAGCACCGCTGCCCGCGCGCGGGACGCAGCCCGGCACGATCAGCACGTCGCCCGGCTGCAGACTGTTCGGGTTATTGCGCAAGCGCGGATTAGCGCGCAGGAAATCCTCATCGGTCAGGTTGTAGATGCGGGCGATCTTGGTGAGCCACTCGCCGGGCTGCACGGTGTGCTGGCAGGGTTGATCGGGAGGCAGAGCGGTCGGTGTGGGCGGCAAAAGGATCGGGACTTCAGTAGGCGCTTCAGTTGGCAGGTCGGTCGGCGCGAGCTGTGCCTCAGGCGACGCCTCAGCCGTCGGCGACTGAGGGAACATCTCGAAAGGTGTCGCGGTAGGCTCAGGCGGCTGCGTAGGGAGCGGCGTGGGCGTCTGGCTGGGCGGGATGAAGCCTTCGGGCGGCAACGGCGTGATGAAAGCCGTCGCCGTGGGCGTGAGAGTCGGCGTGGCGGTTGGCTCAGGCGTCAAAATGGCGATATCCACGCTCGTCGGCTCGACCTCGCGTCCGGCAGGCTGAAAACAACCCGCCGCAAAGAACAGCAGCCCCGCAGCTATCCAGCGCTTGTGACGTAGCAGCTCAGCAACCATAGCCCGCACTCCGCGATCCAAACCTGCCTACAGCATAACGCCTTTGCCCGCTTTAGACAATAGCGGCTGCCATCTTGCTTGCAGCTTGGCTCGATGCTACAATTCGCCCTTGATGGGCTTGAGCTATCCGCCCGACTGTTCAGTCTGCCTAACCGTTCAGGAAGTGTTATGTCCGAGACGCCGCCGCGCCCGCCGCGCATCCTATCCGGCATTCAGCCCTCCGGTCAGCTGACCATCGGCAACTATCTGGGCGCGTTGAAACAATGGGTGCAACTCCAGCACGATTACGACTGCTACTACTGCATCGTGGATATGCACGCCATCACTGTGCCGCAAGACCCCGCCGAGCTGCGCGAAGGCACCCGCCGCAACGCCGCGCTCTACCTCGCCTGCGGGCTGCAGCTGGAACACGCCACGGTCTTCGTGCAGTCGCACGTGAGCGCGCACGCCGAGCTGGGCTGGATTCTAGGCTGCTTCACGCCAATGGGCTGGCTCAACCGCATGACCCAATTCAAGGATAAAGCCGCTAAACAGCAGGCGGAGTCGGTTAGCGCCGGCTTGTTCACCTATCCAACGCTCATGGCTGCCGACATCCTGCTCTACCAAGCCGATCTGGTGCCAGTCGGCGACGATCAGCGCCAACACCTTGAGCTGACCCGCGATCTGGCGCAGCGCTTCAACAGTCAGTACGGCGAGACCTTCACCGTGCCAGAGGGCTTTTTTCCGAAGGCGGGCGCGCGCATCATGGGCTTAGATAAC
Organism: uncultured Anaerolineae bacterium; assembly: GCA_938005675.1. GTDB lineage: Bacteria > Chloroflexota > Anaerolineae > Aggregatilineales > UBA2796 > CP2-2F. Next base: position 17,321 of record CALKXH010000018.1, on the reverse strand, counting down.
CCCCTCGCCAAGATGAGCAAGAGCGATCCGAGCGAGTATCACGCCGTCTACATGCTCGATGAGCCCGATCGCATCAAGAAAAAGATCATGCGCGCCGTGACCGACTCCGGCAGCGGCATCTACTTCAGCGACGATCCCGCCAAAGCCGGCGTCAACAACTTGCTGACTATCTACCAAGCCTTCACCGACGAGACGAGCGAGGCGATTGAGGCGCGCTTCGCTGGCAAAGGCTACGGCGATCTGAAAAAAGCCGTCGTGGAGGTGACGGTAGAGGGCTTACGCCCGATTCAGGCGCGCTACCGCGAGCTGACCGCCGACAGTGGTCTGATCGATCAGGTCTTGGCGCAAGGCGCCGCTAAGGCGCGCGCCGTGGCAAATGCCACCCTCAATGCCGTGCGCGACCGCGTCGGCTTCTTGCCCGCCCTAGATCGCCCCTGAGTATGTCTGACGCTGAGCGCCCGTCGGATGCCGCCCCGAGCGAGTCGTACACGCCGCCGCCGCTGCTCGGCTGCTTATACTGCCACACCGAAGGCAGCACCTATCTGCAGCCGCCGCGCAAGTTTCTCGGTCTGGGCGGCGATCTGCCCACGCTCGTGTGCAGCCATTGCCACACGGTTGCGCTCTTCGAGCCGGGTCCGCCCGAAAATCCACAAGCCTGGCGCATCCGCTACAAAAAGCTCAGCCGCGCGCCGCGCTACTTCTACATGACCGTCCAATTCGGCACGCGCTGGCATACCGCTGAGGAGGCGCTGGAGATCAGCCGACGCGGCTACGCCCAGCGTTGGCGCGTCCGCCAGGCGCACAGCGGCGACCTGAGCTTCCTGCAACCGACGCGCCTCTCGCCGCCGCCGCCCCTGATGAGCTACGACGAATCGGTCTACCTGACCCTCAACGGCGTCACGCTCAAGCAGAACAGCAGCGGGGCGCTCTCCGCCGCCGACGAGACCATCCTCGACGTCGGCACGTTCTACCTGACCGACCAGAAAGTCCATCTGCTCGGTCATCGCCGCGATTGGTCGCACAAGTTGAGCGATATTCAGTCGGTTCAGTACAACGAACGCTATTGGCGCGTCTACGTCGGAGGCAACCAGCAGCACTATCAAGGGCAGAATCACCCCGATCAGCTCGATGCGCAACTTTTCGCCGCCATCGTCGAGGCACTTTTGCCCAAGAAAGAGGACTGAAATGCGTCTCGCCATACTCTCGGATATTCACGGCAATCTGCACGCCCTCGAAGCGACCCTCGCCGACCTGAACGCTCACGCCGCGCCCGACGAAATCTGGGTGCTGGGCGACCTGTGCCTGATGGGTGCCTATCCTGCCGAATGTTTGCAGTGCGTGCGCGCCTTGCCCAACGTCAAGGTCATCAGCGGCAACACGGATCGGCGCCTTGTGACGGGCGAGCGCGGCGCGGCGCGCCCGAAGGACGCCGAAGAGTGGGCGGGCTTCGCCGAATGGCTGACTCAGCGCGACCAGACCCACAACTGGACGATCAGCCGCCTGAGCTACGCCGATTTTGAATACCTCGCTAACTTGCCCGAAGAACTGGAGCTGCACGTGACGGGCTACGGCTGGCTGATCGGCTACCACGGGGCGCCCGGCAAGGATACCGCCAACTTGTTGCCCGATACGCCCGCCGACGAAGTCCTTGACCATTTCCTCGACCGCGAAGGACGACTCGGCTTCGGCGGACACACGCACATCCCGATGGATCGAGACTTGGGCGCGTGGCGCGTGGTGAACGTCGGCAGCGTGGGGATGCCCAAAGACGATCCGCGCGCCGCCTACGCCGTCGTCACCTTCGAAAATGGCTCGGCACAGATCGAGATTCGGCGCGTCGCCTACGACGTCGAGGCAGCGATCAAGGCGCTGCAGCAATCGGGCAACTCAGCTTGGGAGTGGGCGGCTCAAAATTTCAGGCGCGCCTAGAGCAGATTGCGCTTGCGCCCGCCCTCCGCCGTCGACTGCCCCTCCAGCTGAACGACCGTCAGACCGCCTTTGGCATCGCCCAGCGCGAACAGAGCGCTGTTGGGCGCCACGGCTGCGCACAGCAGCGCGTGCGAGGCGCGGAAGGTGGCTATCACCTGTTGCGTGCGGACGCTGTAGATGCGCAGCCAGCGCTCAGAGTCAGCGCTGAAGAGCAGCTCGCCGTTGGGCGTGTAGCCGCACGCCACAATCGGCGCGCCGCCGCTACGGGCGAAGGTCGCCGTGGCGCCGCTGCGCCGATCAAAAACGCTCAACGTCCCATCGGCGGCGCCAAGGGCGATCAGCGCGCCTTCAGGATGGAAAGCGGCGGTTGTGTAGTTGCTCTCAGCGAGCGCGAGCGTGCGCACCAACTCGCCCTTCGCCAACGACCACAAGCACACACCGCCATCTTTGCTCAAGGAGAGCAACAGCTCATCCTGCGGGCTGAAAGCGCACGCCACCACTGCATCCCGATGCCCTTTCAAGGTCAGTAGCAGCTGTCCGCCCTCGGCTTCGTAGAGCCGAACGACGCGCTCGGCGCCCGCCGCCGCAATCAGCCAGTTCGGGCGCGCCATCGCGCCGATGCGCAGCGGCTTCGGGCTGAAAGCAACTGTCAGCACGGCATCCTGATGCGCCCCATATTGGCGCAGCTGAGCGCCGCGCTCCAAATCCCAAGCGCGCACGGTGCGGTCGCTGCCCGCCGTCAGCGCCACGCGCCCGTCGCCCCGCAGGGCGAGCCCGTAGATGCTCCCGATGTGTCCGCGCAAAGTCTGCAGACGCTCGCCCGTCTCGGCGCGCCACAGCCGCAGCTCCCGATCCAACGAGACGCTCACTAGGCGTTGCGAGTCGGGCGTGAAAGTCACGTTTTGCACCGCTGCCCCGTGCGGCTCGATGGGCGCGCTCCCCTCATCCGAGACAGACCACACCCGCAGCACGCCCTCCCGCCCGCTGGAGAGCAGCCGCCCGCTCGGATCGATGGCGCAAGCGCTGAGCGCTGCTCGATGCCCTGTGAAACGGGCTAAAAGCTTACCCGTCTGCACATCCCAAAGCCGCAAGGCCTTGTCCTCGTTCGCCGCAGCCAACAGCAGACGTTCGCCCACGAAGGCGAGCGCCACGCCGGAGACCGCGCCCGTCCCGCCTGCCAGCGCCCGCAGGAGCTTGCCGCTGCGCACATCCCAGAGGCAGACCTGCCCGTCGGCGCCGCCGCTCGCCACTATCGGATGCCGCTCTTCTAAGCCCGCACAAGCCGTGACAGCGGCTCGGTGCGCCTCAAGCGTGCGCAGCAGCGCGTTGCCCGCCGCATCCCACAGGCGTACCTTGCCCTCTGCATCGCCTGAGATAGCGACGCGCATCCCGTCGGCGCCCAAGGCGAAGGCGCAGCTGGTGACTGCGGCGGGATGCTCGTAAAACTCGGCGCACAACCGACCGCTCGCGGTATCCCACAGGCGCAGCAGGCGATCCTCGCCGGCGGTCAGCGCCAGAGTCGCATCGGCGCTCAGAGCGCAAGCACGAATCGCCCGTTTATGCGTCCACAGCTGGAGGCGGGCGCTGTTGCTCACGTCCCACAGCTGCGCCTGACCGTCATCATCGGCACTGAGGGCGTAGCTCCCGTCCGGGCTGAGCGCGCAGGCGGTCAGCATAGCATTGTGATCGGTGGCGAGCCACTCGCGGCGCAATACGCCATCTACCCACAGGCGCAAAAAGCCGTCGGCGCAGGCGGCTAACCACGCCGTGCTGACGAGCGCTTCTGGCTCCACCGCCAAGCGGCTGATGGCGCTGCGCGCCGCCCGACTGGCAGCCAGCGCCATGGCGGGCGCGCCCTGCCAGATCACCAGCGACTCTTGAGGCGGCGCGCTGTAGGGCGACCAGACCGTGCGCAGCCACGTGCCGCGCCAACGGGCGGCTGCCTCGCGCAAACTCTCGGCGAGGGCAGGCACGCCCTGCAGACGGTTGTAGAGCTGAGCGAACAGGGCGCTGATATCGCCGCCGATGCTGGCAATGACGCTCTGCACGGCTTGCGCGACGCTCTCCAAGGCGGCGGCGCGGCTGAGCTGCCCCTCATCGCGCAGGGCGAGGCGAACCTCCAGCAGATCGTCCAAGACGTCCGCCACCGAGACGCGCTTCAGGCGCGCAGCGAGGAAGGCGGGGTCGGTGAGCAGGTTGAAGGCGGCTATGCTGCCCTCAGCGCGCAGCACATGGGCGGGCAAATGCTGCAAAGCGTAGAGGTCCATCGCCTCAGGGTCGGCGCGGTGGAGCGCCTGCGCGAGTTGCTTGTGCGCCTCACGCACGCGCTCGGCAGCGTTCTCCAGCAGCCAGTAGCGCAAGGCGCTGTGCGTGAGTTGCCAGCCGCCCTGATCGGCGGCTTCTTGCAGCAGCGGGCGCAGCTGGGCTAAATGGGCGGATAAGGCGCTCGCCTGCACATTGAGCAAACTGGCAAACAGGCGGTTGGGCAGAGCCGCGCGCGCCGCCGCCAACAGATAGAGCGGCGTGAGCGCCTCTGCGCTGAAGCGCGCCAAAAGCGCCGCCCAAAGTGCATCGAGACCGCTGGGCAGGGCGTTGAGGTCGTCAAAACTGAGCAGCTGACAGGCAAGGCAGGCGGTCACCACGCTCAAGTAGAGCGGATTGCCCTGCGCTTTATCGATCAGGGCGGCAAGATCGACCTCGCCGCCGCTCAAGTTCGGCATCAGCGCGGCAAAATGCGTGCTGAGCGTGGCGTAGAGCGCGTTGCGGTCTTCGTCGTTGTTCATGTGCAGGGCAAGGCGCTGCGCATTGCGGAAGAGCTGCTCCAAATCGGGCTGGGGCGCCGCAGCGACCACAAGGCGCAGCGAGTCGGGGAAGTTTTGCAGCAGCAAGCGCAACAGATCGACGATGGTATGCCCTGAATGCTCAAAGGCGGCTTCGAGGGCATCCACGAACAGGAAAACGGGCGGATTGGGCGGCAGCTGGCTGAGCGGCGCTAGGACGCGGCTCTCGAAGGCTTCGCGCGGCTCGATGAGTATCTCGCGCAGGGCGTCGCCGGTGGGCGTCTCGGGATCCTCAGGCAGGAAGCGGCTCAACTGCCAAGCGAGGCTATCCACAAAGGTGCGCGGATCGAGGCTGCGCGCCTGACCGCTGATCAGTTCGTAGCGCATGGCGCGCTCACCGACCAGCTCGGCGAAGCGGCGCATCAGGGTACTCTTGCCGATGCCGTGCGCACCGACCACGTACAAGACGGGTACGGCGGCGCGGTCGTTGCGCCACTTTCGGAAGGCTTCGAACGCCCAGCCGTGCTCGATGATCAGCTCAGGCGGCTTCGAAAGGGTCGGCAGGGGTTGCGTGGTGCGTTTGGTAGGAAAGCCGCCCGTCTCAGCGCGCGGGAGGATCGCGTTGCGCTCTTTAGTGATGCGCAGGGCGCTGCTCAAGGCGTTCGCTAAGTCGACGGCAGAACTGTAGCGGTCGGCGGGCAGTTTGGCGAGCGCGCGCTGAATGACGCTATCGACGGCAGGCGGCAGATCGGTGCGGTAAGCGCCCAGCAGCGGCGGCAAGTCGTTCAGATGCCTATACATCAGCGAGAAGACGTTCTCGGCTTGAAAGGGCGGCTCGCCGGTCAGCAGCTCGAAGAGGATGGCGCCGAGGGCGTAAATATCCGTCTGAGGGGTCACGGTCAGCCCTTGCCACTGCTCAGGCGCCATGTAGGAAGGCGTGCCGATTGCCTCGCCGCTGCGCGTCAAGCCGTGCGAGCCGCTCAGCTTGGCGATGCCGAAATCGCACAGATAGGCGTTACCTTGCGTATCCAGCAGGACGTTGTGCGGCTTCATATCGCGGTGGATCACGCCTTTGGCGTGCGCGTAATCGAGCGCGGAGGCGATCTGGCTGATCAGGCGCTCCACATCGGCTAGAGTCAGCGTTTTTGCGCGCACGCGGCTGTTCAAACTGCCGCCTTCGAGGTAGCGCATGACGATGTAAGGGAAGCCATCTACCTGCCCGTAGTCGTAGATGGGCAGGATGTGCAGATGCTCCAAGTTGGCGATGATCTGCACCTCGCGCACGAAGCGCTGATACTCCGGCGAGTCGGGCTCGGCGCGCTCATTCATCACCTTGATGGCGACCTCGCGATTGACGGTCTGTTGGCGCGCCTTGTAGACGGTCGCCATGCCGCCGCGCCCGACGAGCGCGCTGAGGGTGTAACTGCCAAGCGTCTTGCCGATCAGATCGGACACAGGCAACCTCGCTCTTGACTGCTAATGCCTGTGTAAAAGTATAGCGCGCTTCGCGGCGTTCAGCCTGCTTCGGCTGCGATCAAAAGCTCTGAGAGCTGCTCTGGCTGGGCATGAACTGAAAAACTGAGGCAGGCAGGCACAAAAACCGAGACGCCGCGTTGCAGCTTGAGCGGCTCAGAGGCGCCTTCGGCGCGCAAGATCAGGTCGCCTTGCAGCACGCTGAGCAGCTGGGCGCGTCCCGTCTGAGCGAAACGCCATTCCGCCGACGGGGCGAGGCGGAAACGCTCAAGGCGGAAGTACTGACCGTCGATCAGCTGGGCGTGGCGCACGCCCGAGGCGATCTCGCGCTCTTGATAAGGCACTTTGGCGGCAGGCGCGACCTCAAAATGCGTGCAGCGCAGCGCCTTTTCAAGGTGCAGGGGGCGCGGCTTGCCATCCAAGCCCAGCCGATCCCAATCGTAGACGCGATAAGTCGTATCGCTGGTCTGCTGCAGCTCGTAGAGCAAGACGCCCGCTCCGATGGCGTGCAGCGTGCCAGCCGGCACAAAGATGAAATCGCCCGCTTGGACAGGCACGAACTGCAGGTAATCGCGCGCGCGCCCCTCAGCGATGGCGCGGCGGAACGTCTCGACGTCGGTCGGCTGCGAAAAACCGTAGATGATCTGCGCGTCGGGGGCTGCCTCCACGATGTACCAGCACTCGGTCTTGCCGCGCGGCTCGCCCTCCAGCTCGGCAGCGCGCGCATCATCAGGATGCACCTGCACAGAGAGCCACTCCTGCGCATCGATGAACTTGATCAGCAGCGGGAACTCAGCATTTGCCTCCGCTCTGCCCGTCAAGGCGAGCGGCTGCTCTTGAATCAGCTGACCGAGCAGCTTGCCGCGTTGTGCGCCATTGGCGACGTGATTGCGCCAAAAAATCTCCCATGCTTCGCCGTATGGCTCGTCGGTGGGCAAGCGCTTGCCCAAGCGATCCGCCAACTGTCTGCCGCCCCAGACTTTCACATGCAGCGAAGGCTCGAACAGCAGCGGGTAAAACATCTCAGACATGGCAACCCTCCCTCGCGCTAACGCACGGTCATTTTGCGGTACAGGCTGAGGCAGAACGCGCTCAGCCACAGACCGCCCACGAAAGCTGTGCTGTAGGTGATGGGCGACTCGCCGGGCGCCACCACACCTTGAAAGGCAGCCGCTGTGAAGAGCGCCATCGGCACGAGCAGCCAGCGATAGTAAGTCCGTCGGGCGGAGAGGCGCTCAAAAAAGCGCGCCAACAGCCACAAGAGGCTCATCAGCAGCATCAGCAGCAGCCATGTGAGTGCGACCAAGACCTGATGAAGGGTGAAACTATCCACTGCTGAGGCTGCTATTTCATTTTAGCGCCGCCGCTTGACCGTGCGTTTCACCTCGCTTTGATCGACGAGGGCGCGTTGCTGCTGGATGATCGGGTAGTGGCAATTCTTGTACTTTTTGCCGCTCCCGCACGGGCAGGGATCGTTGCGCCCGGTGCGGCTCCAGATGTCGGCGCGATCAGGCTCAGGGGCGCCCTCGCGCACGGGCTGTGGGCGTGCGGCGGGCTTGGGCGCGTCGTAGGCGCTGATCGAGCTGTGCGTGGCGCGCACGTTCTTGGCGCCGATGGTGTTGGAGGCGCCGTTCGTCGTGGTGGCGGCGGGCGAGGCGGGCTTTTGCGCCTCGACCTCGATGCGCAAGACCGTCCGCACGATGCCGCGCCGTATCTCTGCCTGCAATGCCGTCCACATTTGGTAGGCTTCGCGCTTGTACTCGACGAGCGGATCGCGGTTGCCAATGGCGACTGACCAAATGCCCTCGCGCAGGATGTCGAGATCGGTCAGGTGGCGCACCCAGAGCTGATCCATCGTGTAGAGGATCACGTCGCGCTCCAGTTGGCGCATCGCCTCAGCGTTGCGCGCCGCCGTGACAGCTGCCTCGATGCCCGCGTAGACCTCCAAGGCGCCTTTGGTCAGTTCGAGGGCGATCTCCTCTTCATCCATGCGCGCCCAGTTCTCGGGCTTGATCCAAGACGGCACGGGATAGAGCGCCAGCGCGGCGCGGTAGAGATCGTCGGGCTTCCACGCCTCGTCATCGTCGCTATCGGGCGGCACGTCGCTGTAATGCTCGCTGACCAGCTCTGTGATCTCTTCGGCGATCCACTTCTCGATCTGCTCGCGCAGATTGGGCGACTCCAGCACTTGGCGGCGCTGCTTGTAGATCACCTCGCGCTGCTTGTTGACCACGTCGTCGTATTCCAGCACGCGCTTGCGCAGATCGAAGTTGTAACCCTCGATGCGAATCTGCGCTTGCTGGATAGATGAGGAGATCAGGCGGTTTTTGATCGGCTCGTTTTCAGGCATCCGCAGCGTCTTCATCAGATTTCTGACGCGCTCGCCGCCGAAGCGCCGCATGAGTTCATCCTCAAGCGAGAGGTAGAACTGCGATTCGCCCGGATCGCCTTGACGCCCTGAGCGACCGCGCAGCTGATTATCGATGCGGCGCGCCTCGTGGCGCTCCGTGCCGATCACGTACAAGCCGCCCGCCGCCACCACGATCTCGCGGTCGCGTTTGCACTCGGCTTTCGCCTCTTCGAGGGCGGCTTGCCACTGTTCGCGCGTCGCCTGTGTGACGTCGATGCCTTGCTTGCGCAGTTTCTCACGGGCGATGCCCTCAGGGTTGCCGCCCAGCAGGATGTCCACGCCGCGCCCCGCCATGTTGGTGGCGATGGTCACCGCGCCGGGACGCCCCGCCTGCGCGATGATGATCGCCTCGCGCTCGTGCTGCTTGGCGTTCAGGACGTTGTGCGGGATGCGCTCGCGCTCCAGCAGTTTGCTGAGCCGCTCGCTGGTCTCGATAGCAATCGTGCCGATCAGGATCGGCTGCTTGCGGGCGTGGCGCTCTTTGATATCGCGCAGGATGGCTTCCCACTTGGCGCGCTCGTTCATGAAGACTAAATCTTCGTGATCGACGCGGATGGTGGGCAAGTGCGTGGGGATGGCGACGACCTCAAGCTTGTAAATCTGCCAGAACTCGTCGGCTTCAGTCAGGGCGGTGCCGGTCATGCCGCTGAGTTTCTCATAGAGGCGGAAGTAGTTCTGGAAGGTGATGGTGGCGAGAGTCATGTTCTCGCGCTGGACGGTCACGCCTTCTTTCGCTTCAATCGCCTGATGCAAGCCCTCGGCGAAGCGCCGTCCGTACATCGGGCGTCCGGTGAACTCATCGACGATGATGACCTGCCCGTTCTCGACCATGTAGTCCTTGTCGCGCTCGTAGATGACCTGAGCGCGCAGGCTGTTATCGAGGTAAGGGATCATCTCGGAGTTCTCAGGCGCGTACAGCTCGTCGCCCTGCAGCAAGCCCGCCCGCCGCAGCCGCTGCTCGATCTTCTCCGTACCTTGCTCGGTCAGGAAGACGGTGCGAGTCTTCGGGTCTTCAACGTAGTCGCCGTCGGGCGCTTTTTCGGCGATGCTCTCTGGGCTGCTGGGTCTGAGGTCGCGCACCAGCTTGGCGAAAAGCTGGTAGTACTCGCGGGGCTGCTCCGCCACGCCGCTGATGATGAGCGGCGTGCGCGCCTCGTCGATCAGGATGTTATCGACCTCATCCACGATGGCGTAGACGTGACCGCGCTGCACCATCTCTTCTTTGGTGCGCACCATGTTATCGCGCAGGTAGTCGAAGCCAAACTCGTTGTTGGTGCCGTAGGTGATATCCGCCTCGTAGGCTTCGCGGCGCGAGATCGGGCGCAGATATTGGTAGCGATCATCGTCGCTGGCAAAGGTCGGATCGTAGAGGAACGAGCCGCGCGAGGGATCGGCGGCGGCATTTTGGATCACAGCGGCGCGCAAGCCCAAGAAGTGATAGATCGGACCCATGCTCTGCAAGCCGAACTTGCTCAGATAGTCGTTCGGCGTGACGAGGTGCGCGCCTCTGCCCGTCAGCGCGTTCAAGTAGAGCGGCAGGGTCGCCACGAGGGTCTTGCCCTCGCCGGTTTTCATCTCGGCGATCTTGCCGTCGTGCAGCACCATGCCGCCGATCAGCTGGACGTCGTAATGCCGCAAGCCGATGGTGCGCACCGACGCCTCCCGCACGACGGCGAACGCTTCGGGCAGGAGGTCGTCGAGCGTCTCGCCCTCGGCAAGGCGCTGGCGGAATTCGTCGGTCTTGGCGCGCAGCTGATCGTTGGTGAGCGCCTTCATCTGCGCCTCAAGCTCGTTGATCACCTCGACGACCTCGCGGTAGCGCTTCAGATCGCGCTCGTTGGGATCGCCGAAGATGCCTTTCAGCACTTTCTTCAGAACCATAACCCTTACATTCCCTCCGGAGGCTTCAATTGCAGACTCCGACTCAGCCTCGTGATCAGGGCGAAGGCGCTTTGAGCTAACGCCTGTGCAACATGATAAGCATACATGCCCAAAGGCGCCCTGACAAGCCGTCAGAGTCCCGCTCTTGCGAAACGCTAACGTTTGGCGAAACGCCAAGCGTGGAAATCCCGCCCGATGGCGAACTCGTCCTCCAGCTGACCGTAGCGCTCCAGCGCCGCCAAGACTTCACGCCCATCGCTGCCCGTCGGCGTGAACCACACCGCCCGACTGCTCGCCAGAGCCTCGCGCACGAACGACTCGGTATCGGCTTGCGGATAGGGCAGCACGAGCACGCGGGCGGGATCGGTGTAGTAGTAGCCAATCGCGGGATCAGTGGCGCCGCTGGCAGGATCGGCAGGCGTGACGATCAGCGTATCTTGCGCCGTTGTGTGTTGGCGCAGGAAGGCAGCCCAGCCGCGCCAATCGGGAGCCTTTTGGTAGCTCTCTGCGCGATAGGGCGCGAGGGCGGCGAGCTGCACCCCGATCAGGGCGACTCCGAGCAGCGCACCAAAGGGGACGCGCGCCTGAGCGGTCGCACGCGCCAAGATCAGCGCGCCGAACGGCACAACCGCGAGGATGTAGCGCGGATCGAAGACGTTCAGGCGCGTGGCAATGGCGAACAGGGCGATCAAGGGCAGGCTCAGGCTGAGCGCGAAGTACAAGCGCAGGCGCGCAGGCAAGAATAGCACGCCGATCAACAGCGCGATCAAGGCGGAGGCGCCGAAAGCGGGCGCGCTCAGCTCGCCCAGCAGCAAAACCGACCAGAAATTCGGCAACAGGGCAAGATCGGCGCCGCCGCGCGTGCCGCCATAGCCGCTCTGCGCTAAGGCGATGGCTTGCACAAAGCTCAGTAGGTGCGCCGCTGCAATGACGCCCAGCGCCACCGACCACGCGGGCAAGGCGCGCCGCCTCAGCAGCAGCACATAGAGCGCGTGCAGCGCCAACATAAACCCCTCTAGGAAGAACAGGTACAGCGCGGCGATCTCAGCGAGGGCGTAGAGCGCCCACGCCCGCCATCTCCCGCCATCGGCGGCGCGGATGAGCAAGTAGAGCGCTAAGGCGCTCACGCCCGACCATAGCGCATAGTTGCGCACGTCTTGGCTGTGCCAGATCAGGTAAGGATTGCACGCCCACAGCAGCAGCGCCCAGAGTCCCGCTTGGTGGGATCGCTCGCCGCGAAAGAGGCGGCGCGCTAAGCCGTAGACCGCCGCCGCACCGATCAGGTTGACGAGGGCGGGCAAGGCGCGCAAGGCAACTTCGCGCTCGCCCGCCAAGGCGCGCCACGCGCCAAAGGTCAAAAACGCGCCGAAGGGATGCGGCTCGCGCCAAGCCAAGCCGTCGGGCGCGGTCAGGTCGGCTAGAGGGAGCGTCCAGTAGCGCGCTGTGAACGCCTCGTCCCCGCGCAGGGACTGGTCGCCGATGCCCGCGAGGCGCAACGCCGCCGCGATCAAGAGCGCCGCGGCGCACGCCGCCAGCCGAGCGCGCCTCACTCGATCTCTTCCTCAGTCGCCTCTTCGAAGGCTTTCTCGTCGAGCGTGGCGATGAGCGCCATCTCGATGGCGTGCATCTCCTCCTCGCTCAACAGCTCGAAGCCCGTTTTGCGGCGCTCGCGCTTCACCTCGCGCAGAGCGTTCTTGATCGAAGGCTTCTTCTTGGGACTAGCGTAGACGACGGGGAAACTTGGCTCATCTAGCTCCAGCACGGCGCGCGGATGCGTGAAGACGACAATCGGCTGTACCTCGATGCCCGAATCGGGCAGGGCAGCATCGATGATCGCTTGCACGTTGGCGGCATCGATGGCGGCATCCTCAAAGGGCTTGCCGATGCCCTCTTGCTTCATGAATTGGAAGAATGGTGCTAACGGTCCGCGCCGCTTGTAATCGAGCCACTGCTCGCCCGACACTTTGACGCGCGTGATCTGGAAACGCGTGGTGAAGGTATAGACGCCCTCAGGCGTGATCAGGATGTGATTGGCGGGCGGAAAGTAGTTGAACAGCACACTGCGCCGATTGATGCCCGCCAAGCCCTCCACGAGCGCCTCTTCAGGGCGCGGCACGCGCACCCATTCGTTAGTCAGGCGCACGGAGAGCAAGGTGGTGACCAAGCCAATCGGCATGACGAGGCACGGCACGAAGACCAGCACATTCGGGTCAACAGTCAGGAAGTTGCTGAGCAGCAAGCCCATCGTCAGCACGAACAGGCTGACGAAGAACAGGATCGTCCCCAGACGGCGACCTTGCTTGATACGCAGCTCGTTAGTTAGAACGCGCATGGCGTGAATGTCCTTTTCTGTCAGAAGGCAGATTTGCTCAAGTGTAGCCTAGCCGTCATGAGCGGGGCGAGTCCATCAGTTGGCGGATCATCTCCGCTTCTTCGGGCGTCAAATCTTTGCGCTCGGAGAGTTTTTGCATGGCTTGATCGCCCAGAAAAGCTCGCGTGAAAGCGGCGCGCTGAAAACTGATCGACGAGAAGCCAATCGCCGAGAGCGGCACGGGCAACATCTCGCCCGTCTCGCGGCTGCGGATATCTGCGCGGCGAATCAGCAGCAGGCTGACTAGCAAAATGCCGACGCCCAGCCACTGTAATGGCGTCAATTGATCGCCCAGCAAGATGAATGCCAACACAATCGCCACAGCCGTCTCCGAGATGCCCACGAGGACGGTCTGCAGGCTGCCCATGCGCTTGACGCTGAAGAACATCGTCAGGCGCGCCGAGGCGGTTGTGACGCCGAGCGCCAAGATCGCGTTGAGCGTCTCGCTATCCATTGGCGCGAAGTCGCGGCTGACGATCAGCCGCGCAATGACCACCACAGCAGCCATCGTGGTCAGCACGTAGAGCGCCACGGTCTGAGCGGGCATCTCGTACAGCACGCGCTGGCTCAAGATGAACGTGCCGGCGAACAGGATGGCGTTGCCGATCATCAGCCCGACGCCGAACCAATTGAACTCGCCCTGCACGCCCTGCGTGATGAGCGCCACCGCGATCAGGGCGAGGAAAGCCCGCAAGAGCGTCCGCCGCGTCAGCTTGTGACCGTCTGCCGCCGCCAAGACGACCACGAAGATCAAGTATGTGCTGTTGAGCAGCTGCGCGACCGACGCATCGAGGTAGTTCAAGCCGTTGTAATAGAACAGCGAGCCGATCCCGTTGACCGTGCCGACCATCACGCAGCCCAGCAAGCCCGCCGGATAGATGAAAATGTACTTGCGCCAAAAGATCAGGTAGATGATCCACAAAATGGCGGCTGCGGCGATAGTCCGCAGGGCGGCGATGCTGAAAGGATCGGCTTGCCCATTGAGTGCCAGTTTGCCCAGCACAGGCGCCATGCCCAGAAAGACGGGGTACAAAGTCAACGCGATGAGATTGCGCGCGCTGGGATGTTCATTCACGAGCTCAGGCTGCTCCTCAAGTTAGAACGCGGCGGACGGCGGGCGCTTGGAGCGGCAAATCGATGTAAAAAGTGCTGCCGGGCAGCTTGACTTCATCGCGCCCTTCGCTCTCCACCCAAATTCTGCCGCCGTGCGCCTCGATGATGCCTTTGCAGATCGCCAAGCCCAGCCCCAAGCCTCCGCCGCGGAAAGCGGTTTTGCTGGTGGAGTGCAGCTGGGTGTTGTTGGCGGTGTAGAAGCGGTCGAAGATGCGCTGCTGATCCTCTTTATTGATGCCGATGCCGGTATCTTTCACGGCGATCACTACGCTGTTGGGATTGGTGCGCGCCGTCACGCTGATCACGCCGCCGTCGGGCGTGTATTTGATGGCGTTGCCGATCACGTTGGAGAGCGCTAACGCCAACAGGTCGGCATCGGCTTGCAGCAGGGTTGGGAATTGGCGCACGTCGTAGGTGAAAGACTGGTTGCGCTGACGGGCAATGTGACTCATATCCTGAAGGACGCGCTCCATCGTGCGCATCAAGTTGACCGGACCGATAGCCAACTCGATGCGCCCGGTGGCGATGCGCGAGATGGTCAAAATCTCGTTGATCACGCCCGACATGCGCTCGATGGACTCGACCAAGCCGTCTACGAACGCTTTGACCTCCGGCGACTCGCTCTTGAGGCGCTTGACGACGGGCGACTCTTGAATCAGGCGGCTGTAGCCGTAGATGAGGGTCATAGGCGTGCGCAGCTCGTGCGCCGTCAGCTGGATGAAATCTTCCTTGATCTTATCCAGACGGCGCAGCTCGGCATTGCTCTGCTCTAGCTCACGGACTTTCTGTTCAAGGCGCAGCACCAGCTCGCTGTTGTATTCGAACTGCGCTTGCGCCAAGGCGTCGAGGCTGATGGCGTCTTTTGCGCCAGAGAGGTAGTGCGCCACTTGGCTGGGGAAAGCATCGATGTCAATTGGCTTGGTCAGATAGCCAGTCAGACCGGCGGCAATGGCTTTTTCGCGCTCACCCGCCTGACTTTGGGCGGTCAGGGCGACGATTGGCACGCTGCGGAAGCGCTCATCGGCGCGCAGGCGCGTGGTGATCTCGCGCCCGGTCATATCGGGCAGGTTAATGTCCATCAAGATCAAGTTAGGCAGATGTTTGGCGGCTGCTTCCAGCCCCTCCAAGCCGCGCGAAGCCACCACGACTCGGAAACCGGCATCGCCCAAGACGCGCTCCACCAGAACTTGACTGCCCGGATCGTCCTCGATATACAGGATTGTGATGCGGTTATCCATAAGTGCTTTGCCTCGGCGCTTCAGCCCAGAGCCTTCACAATGCTTTGCAACAAGTCCTCATCCATGAACGAGCCCTTTTGCAGCAGGCTCTCAATCTGACCGTTCAAGCGCACCCGCTCGTGGACGGTCAATTCTTTGGCGGTCAGCACGATGATCGGGATATGCGCGGTGCTGGGATCGGCTTTCAGGGCGTCGATCACGCTGAAACCATCGATGTCGGGCATCATCAAGTCTGTGATGACCACATCCGGCTTCAGGCGCTCCACTAAGACGACTCCCTCCGCGCCGCCGTTCGCCAGATGCACTTCGTAGTTGCCCTGCACCTTCAAAATGCGCTCGATCAGCCTGCCCGCATCGGTGTTATCCTCAATGACCACGATGCGCCGCGCGGTGGTCTCCATTTGTTCAAGGGCAGCCAGCAAGCCCTCGGCGGGCAGCGAGATTTTAGCGCTCTGCGCGCTCACATCGACCGAGCGGGCGAATTGATCGCCCAGAATCTGCTTCTCGACCGGGAAAGTGTGCCCTGAGCAGTTGACGATCACCAGCTGATCGGGCTTGATGATGCCGCGTCGCGCCAATTTGATCAGTCCGGCGAAGGCGACGGCTGTGGCAGGCTCGACTGAGAGCCCCTCCGTGCGCGCCACCAAGCGCAGGGCGTTGAAGGCTTCCTCATCAGTGGCATCTTCCATGGCGCCGCCGTGCGTCATGATCAGATTATTCAGCTGCTCATAAGCGCGACCAGGATCGCCTGTAGAGAGCGTGGCGATGACCGTCTGCGGATTTTCGACGGGCGTTGCCACTGCCCGTCCGTTTTTGAAGGCGCGCACCATCGGGGCGCAGCCCGCCGATTGAATCACGCCCAACGCGGGAATTTTATCCGCCAAGCCCAGCTCGATCAGCTCCTCGAAGCCCTTCGCCACGCCGATAGGACCCATCCCGCCGCTGACCGCCTGGATGAACCAATCCGGCGAGCGCCAGCCCAGCTGCTGAGCGATCTCAAACGCCATCGTCTTCATGCTCTCCACAGCGGCGATGCTCTTGATGCCCCGATCCACGTACAGACCGCGCTGCTTGGCGAAGCCGTTGGCGACCACTTTGGTATGATCGTAGGTGCCGGTCACCTTGATGACCTCGCCGCCGTAGAGGGCTGCCTCGCGCATTTTTTCGCCCGGCACCATGCTGGTCAGGAACGCCCAGAGCTTGATGCCCGCCCGCGCTGCAAAGGCTGAATAGGCAATTGCCACGTTGCCGGTTGAGGCGACGACCGCCTCGCGGATGCCGCGCTCGCGCATGACCGAGATGGCGACTGAGGCTTGCCGATCTTTGAACGATGCCGTCGGACCTTGGCGCTCGTCTTTGATGTAGAGGTGCTTCAAGCCCAGCAGCATCCCTAAGTTGCGGGCGTGAAATAAAGGCGTGCCGCCCTCGCCCATCGAGACGATATTCTGCGTGTCGTAAAGGGGCAGCAGCTCGTGATAGCGCCACAAGCCTGGCTCGCGCGCCATCACTTTATCGATCCAGCCGTTTCGTCGCAGGGCGGCGAGGTCGTAGCGCGCCCGCAAAATGTTCTCACCGCATTTGGGGCAGGCATTCACGGGTTGCTCATACGAACCAACCCAGTCGCAGTAGGTGCACTGCAGCTCAATACGCTTGGTAGACTTGGTCAAGGCGCTTCACTCTCAACGACGCGCTGAGCGTCAAAAGGCTAGGTTGCGTTCAATCATAACAACGATCCGCCAAAGGTGCAGACACAGATTTCGCTAAATTTTTGTGAAAGCCTACAGCTTGCGCTACGATTCAGGTAACGTGAGCGGAGTTTGAGGCGTGCTTGCTATGGAATTGAACGCCAACGCCTTCCCACAGGCGGCAACCATTGCTTTGCAGGATATTCAGCTACAGACGGCGCTGGAGCGCGGCACGGGCAACGCCTACAACGGGCGTCTGCGCGCCCTGAGCGAGGTGACCGACGCCGATGCTCTCCGTCGGCAGGCGCGCGCCGCCAAGCTGCGCGCCCTGCGCCACCTGCCCGATTTGTTAGAGCGCTTCGAGGCGAACATCGCTCAGCGCGGCGCGACCGTGCTGTGGGCGGAGGACGCCGAGGCGTGCAACCGCCTCGTGATCGAGAT
>CALKXH010000017.1 GCA_938005675.1 uncultured Anaerolineae bacterium | reverse complement strand
GCGCTGCTGACCGATTTTTATCAGCTGACCATGCTCTCCGCCTACTATCAGAGCGGGCAGCATCGGCGGCGAGTGGCTTTTGAGTATTTCTATCGCAGCGCGCCCTTCGGCGGACTCTACGCCATATTCGTCGGCTTGCACGACCTGATTCACTACCTTCAAACTCTCGCCTTCACTGAGGAGCACATCGCCTATTTGCGCTCGCTGAATACCTTTGATGAGGCGTTTTTGGCGCACCTGCGCCAGCTGCGCTTCACGGGCGATCTTGAGTCCATGCGCGAGGGCGAGGTGCTGCTGCCGGGCGTCTACGGCTTGCGCGTGACGGCTGCCCTCGAAGAGGCGCAGATCATCGAGTCGGCGCTGCTGAACCTGCTCAACTTCCCGACCCTGATCGCCACCAAAGCGGCGCACATCAAGTTCAACGCCGAAGAAAAACCCGTCTTGGAGTTCGGCTTGCGCCGCGCCCAAGGCGCCGATGGCGCCCTGACCGCCTCGCGGGCGGCGTACATCGGCGGCGCCGACGCCACCAGCAACGTCCTCGCCGGCTTCAAGTACGGCATCCCGGTGGCGGGCACGCACGCCCACAGCTACGTGATGTTCTTCCCCGACGAGCTGAGCGCCTTCGAGCGCTACGCGCAAGTCTTCCCCAATTCGGCGCTCTTCTTGGTGGATACTTACGACGTCTATCAGGGCTTGCAGAACGCCATCCGCGTGGCGCACGAGATGCGGGCGCAGGGCGGGCAGGCGCGCGGCGTGCGCATCGATTCGGGCGACTTGGTCTACTGGTCGATTGTGGCGCACGTGCTGTTCGAGCGGGCGAACCTGCCTGAGATGCGCATCGTGCTGAGCAACGACCTGAACGAGCGCAGCATCGCCCTGATTCACAACGAGATTCGGCGCAGCGTGCGCGATGAGGGCTATCTGCGCGAGATCAGCCTGCAAGTCGGCGGGGAGGTCGGCAAAATTTCGGCGGAGGCGGTCATTGATCGGCTGGTCTTCGGCGTGGGCACCGATTTGATCACCGGCGGCAATCAGTCTTCGCTGGGCGGCGTCTATAAGCTGGTCGCCGTGCAGGGGGCGGACGGGACGTGGCAGCCGCGCATCAAGGTCTCGGCGCAGCCGGAGAAGATGACCAATCCGAGCCTGAAGCAGGTGGTGCGTCTGCTGCGCAACGGCTTTTTAGTCGCCGATATCATCGCCCTGCCCGATGAGGAGATCGTCCCGCACAAGCCTTTCGTGGGCATCAACCCCGCCAACCCGAATCAGCGCACCACCTACCGCGACTTCGATCAAGTCGAGCGGCTGCACGTGCCGATCTTCGAGGCGGGGAAGTTAGTCTACACGCCGCCCAGCCTCGCTGAGGTCAAGGCGTACGCCAAGGGGCGCGCCCGCACCATCCGTCTAGAGAGCCGCCGCCTTGAAAACCCGCACACGCTCAAAGTCAGCCTGACCGAGCGCTACTACGCCTACAAAGAGGCGGTCATTCAGGTGGCGCTGCAGCAAGGCTCACAGGAGCGCAGCGAAGACTCGGTTTGAGATCAGGCGCGCCGAGTCGGTCAAGCGCCACGTCGCGTCTTCGTAGCGCAGCAAGCCCTGATCGCGCAGCTGCTGGAGCGGCGCGCCGAAAGCCTCGCCTAGGGCGACGCCGAAGCGCGCTTGGAAGTCCGCCTCGCGCACGCCCTGCCGCACGAGGCGCAGACCGGTGAAGAGGTGCTCCAACATGGCGGTCGGTGGATCGATGCGCTCGTGCCACTCGACCGACGCGGTGAAAGGGAAGGGCAGAGGCGCGCTCTGGGCGGCGGCGAGGGCGATGTAGCGCGGGATCGGGCGCACAACCGCGTAGCGCACCGCGTCGGCGTAGCCGTGCGCGCCCGCCCCGACGCCCAAATAGGGCAAGTTGCGCCAATATTGCAGGTTATGGCGGCACTCCCAGCCGGGGCGCGCCCAGTTGCTGATCTCATACTGCTGAAAGCCGCGCTCAGCCAGCATCGCATCGGCGAGCTCGTACATCTCAGCGGCGAGGTCTTCATCCGGCAAGGGCAAGCGCCCGCGCATGACGTCGCGGGTCATGGGCGTGCCGCTCTCCAGCTCCAGCGCGTAGAGGGCGAGGTGCTGCGGCTGCAGATCGAGGGCGGCGCACAAGCTCTCGCGCCACATGGCGAGGCTCTGATAGGGCAAGCCGAAGATCAGGTCGAGGTTGAGGTTGTTGAAGCCAGCGGCGCGCGCCGCCGCGACCGTGCGCGGCAAGGCGTCCGCATCGTGATCGCGCGCCATCAGGCGCAGCTCGCCCGAATGCGCGCTCTGCATCCCCAGACTGAGCCGATTGACGCCCGACGCGCGCAGACGCTCGAAGTAGTCGTCGGGCGGGCGGGCGGGGTTGACCTCCAGCGTGATCTCCGCCTCAGGCAGGATGTGAAAGGCGCTCCGACAAGTTTGTAAGATGTGGGCGATGTGTGCAGGGCTGAGCAGGCTGGGCGTGCCGCCGCCGAAGAAAATTGTGTGGACGGGCAGCGGCGTGGCGGCGCCGAGCCACTGCAACTCGTTGCACAGCGCAGCCACGTAAGCGGGGATGTAGGCTTCGGCGTTGGTGTAGGTGTTGAAGGCGCAATAGGTGCAGCGCGTTCGGCAGAAAGGGATGTGCAGGTAGAGCGCCAGCGGCTGATTGTCTGAGTCGCTTAACATTCGTCTTGGGCAAATTGCATATGAACTTGACCTCATGTACAATACTAGCGTCGCAGGGTGCCTTTTCCAACTCAAGATTTAGCGTGCTGGTGTGAGGAGCTATGGCTGAGACGCAGAAATTCCCGCAGACGCGCCGCGTGCAGGGCGGCGATAGCGCCGTCGGCAAAACGCTCAATAACCGTTACCACATCACAGCTGTTTTGGGCGTGGGCGGCATGGGCATGGTCTACCTCGCGCGCGATAGGAACTTCCCCGACGTGATGCACTATGTCGCCGTCAAGGAGATGCAGAACAGCCTGCCCGATCCCGCCCAGCGCCAGACCATGCTCGAGCAATTCGAGCGCGAGATCAATATCCTCGCCACGCTCAAGCACCCAGCCATCCCGCAAATCATCGACCGCTTCACCCTCCAAGACCGAGTCTACCTCGTCATGGAGTATATTCGCGGCAAAGACCTCGAAGCGCACCTTTCAACGCTGGCGGATTTCATCCCCGTCGAGGTGGTGCTGCGCTGGGCGATTGAAATTTGCGACGTGCTGCACTATCTGCACAGCCAGACGCCGCCGATCATCTTCCGCGACCTGAAGCCCTCCAACATCATGATCGACGAGCATGGCAGAGTGCGCCTGATCGACTTCGGCATCGCCCGCAAGTTTCAGGAGAATCTGCCCGCCGTGACGCAGATCGGCACTGAGGGCTACGCCCCGCCAGAGCAGTATCGCGGCAAAGCCACGCCCCAAAACGATATCTACTCGCTCGGCGCGACGCTCCATCACATCCTCACGCGCAAAGACCCCCGCCTTGAGCCGCAATTCAGCTTCAAGGATCGCCCGATCAAGCAATACAACCCGAAAGTCCCCGATGCGCTGGTGCAGATCGTGATGCGCGCCCTCGAACACAACCCCGAAGCGCGCTTCCAGAGCGTCGAGGAGATGAAACACGCGCTCATCATGGTCGAGCGCAGCCTCAGATCGCCGCAATCGGCGATGTTGCCGCCGCTCGGCACGCTGCCCGTCGGCGCGGCGCCCTCCAGCGGCAGCGCGCCGCAAGGCACGCTGACGTGGGGCGGCAGCACGGAGCTGCAAGCCAGCCAGCTGCTCTGGAAATTTCAGTGCGAAGATGAAGTGCGCGCCACGCCTGCCCTCTCGCAGGGCGTGATCTACGTGGGCGCCTACGATAACAACCTCTACGCCGTGAGCGCGCTGGATGGCAAATTCCGCTGGAAATTCCCGACCGAAGGCGGCATCGCCACCACGCCTGTGGTCGTCCCTGAAGAAAATTTGGTGCTGTTCGGCTCGGAGGATAAAGTTTTCTACGCCGTCGACACGCGCACCGGCAAACTCGCGTGGTCGTTCCCCACCAATGCGCCGATTCGCTCATCGGCGGTGGTGCAGCACAACGTGGTCTTCTTCGGCAACGACGCCGGCGTGCTGCACGCCCTGCGCTTCAACGCCATCAGCCGCACAGTGGCTTGGAAGTACGATTGCAACACGCCCATTCGCAGCCGCCCGTGCGTCCACGAGAATTTCGTGATCGCAGCGACTGAATCGGGCGAGGTCGTCTGCCTCGATCTGGGCAGCGCGCCGAAGTGGCGCTTCAACAAGCCCAAGCGCCCGATCTATTCCTCGCCGGTCGTCCACGATGGCGTGGTTTACTTCGGCTGCCTCGATATGCATCTCTACGGCGTCGACCTGCAAAATGGCTGGGGCGTCTGGCGGCAACGCCTGAACGGGCGGATCATCGGCTCGCCCCTGATTCTGGGCAAGACCGTCTACGTGGGCGGCGATAACGTGCTCTACGCCATGGAGCTCGGCTCAAACCGCCCGCCGACTTGGAAATTCGAGACTGAAGGGCAGATCGTCAGCACGCCGGTCTACGCCAACGGCGCGATCTACTTCGGCAGCGGCGACGGCTGCGTCTACAGCGTGGAGACTCGGCGCGGGCAACAGCGTTGGAAATACCAGACCGACGCTCCGATCACCGCTTCGGGCGTGATCTCAGAGAATCCGGCTGTGCTGTACATCGCCTCCCACGATAAAAATCTGTATGCGTTCAATCTCTAGCACAAGTAAGGTGGAGTGATCGTCATGGGCTTCCTGCGTCGCCTATTCAACGCCCGTCCCGCACCAGAGCCAGCTCAGAGCCATCCCGCAGCAGCTGAGAGCCAACCCGAGACGCCCGCGGCTTCTCAGGAGCAGCCCATCTCTTCAGCCGATCTCTCCACCACCAAGCTCTCGCCGGAGGACTTGGCAGCGACGCAAAGAGACATGACGCAGATCGTGCCGTTTGTAGCGCCGCCCAGCAAGCACCTCGTCTACGGCGTGAGCAGCCACAAAGGCATGGTGCGCGCCAATAACCAAGATTCGCTCTTCGCCCTGCTCAGCGCCCAGCAAGGCGCTCAAGCCATGCCCGATTTCGGGCTGTTTGTGGTGGCGGATGGCATGGGCGGGCATGAGCATGGCGAGCGAGCCTCCGCCTTGGCAGTGCGCGTGGTCAGCGAGCATGTGCTGAGGAACTTCTACCTCAAACGCCTCGCCGGCGATGACGACCTGTACATCGGCGAGGTGCTGACCGAAGCCCTTGAAAAGGCGAACGCCGCCGTCGCCCGCGAGACGCCCGACGGCGGCACCACGCTGACCGCGGCAGTCATTCAAGGCACGATCGCCTACTTCGGTCACGTCGGCGATTGTCGCGCCTACTGCGTGATGCCCGACGGCATCGTCCAGCTGACCAAAGATCACTCTCTCGTGCAGCGCCTGATCGATCTCGATCACCTGACGCCGGATGAAGCGGCGGTGCATCCGCAACGCAACGTGCTCTACCGCGCCATCGGGCAGAGCGACAGTCTTGAAGTCGATAGTTTCATGGAGACGCTCGGAGATGGCAAACGGTTGCTGCTGTGCAGCGACGGGCTGTGGAATCTGGTCAGCGAAGAGCGCATTTGGCAGGTCGTCAACAACGCCAGAACGCCCCAAGAAGCCTGTGATCAGCTGGTTGAGCTGGCTAACGAGAAAGGCGGCACCGATAATATTACAGTGATCCTCGTCCAGTTGCCTGGTTGATGAGCGTTAAGTCTTAGTTGAGATGTTTTGTGAGTAAGGACATCACCATGCAAGATTTATACGCTGCACTTGGACTGCCGCCCGAAGCTTCCGACGAGGATATCCGTCACGCCTATCGGGCGATGGCGCAGCGCCTGCATCCAGACGTCAATCGGCATCCCGGCGCTGCCAATCAGTTCCGCGACATCACAGCAGCGTACGATACTCTCAGCAACGCCGCTGAGCGCGCCAGCTACGACTACAAACGCCGCCAGTCGCCCGAAAGACCCTACTTCACGCTGCGCGTCACGCCCAGCTCCCAGATCGTGCGCGCCCTCAACGAGAGTCAGGTGCTGTACCTGCTCGTCGAGCTGATCCCCGACCCGACCCTCGTCATCGGCAACAGCCCGCTCAACCTGACGCTGGTGATCGATCACAGCACCTCGATGAACGGAGTCCGCCTTGAGCGCACCAAGCTGGCAGCCCATCGCCTGATCGATCAGCTGACCGATAAAGACGTCCTCTCTGTAGTCGCCTTCAGCGACCGCGCCGAGGTGCTGGTGCAAGCCGCCCCGCTCAGCGATAAAAACGCCGCCAAAACTGCCATCACCACGCTCCAAGCCGGCGGCGCCACCGCCATCTACGAGGGGCTGCGCGCCGCCCACGCCCAGAATCAGCACTACGTCGGCAAGAACTTCGTCAATCACATCATCCTGATCACTGACGGGCGCACCTACGGCGATGAACAAGACTGCCTCGCCCTTGCCGAGCGCTGCATCGGCGAAGGCATCGGCATCAGCGCGATGGGCATCGGCGAGGAATGGAACGACGTCTTCCTAGATCGCCTCGCCAGCATCACCGGCGGCACGTCGCAGTACATCAACTCGCCCAACATTATGCAGCGCCTGTTAGAAGAGCGCCTGCGCTCACTCGGGCAGACCGTCGCCGAGCGCGTCACGCTCTCGGTGGCGCCCGATCCCGATGTGATCGTGGAGAACGCCTTCCGCCTCGCGCCCAGCGCCCAACCGCTCCTGTGCGAGAACGATCCCTTGCTGGTCGGGCAGGTGCTGCCGCAATTGAACACCTCCGTCATCCTGACCTTGCAGCTGCCGCCCCTGACTGAGGTCGGTTTCCGCAGCTTGGTGCGCCTTGTGGCGAGCGGCGACATCGTGTGGAATAATCAAATGGATTATCAAGTTGTGGCAGACGTCTCGACGGAGGTGATGAGCCAGCCGCCCGCCCAAGAGCACCCGCGTATCATCCTCGACGCGCTCAGCAAGCTCTCGCTCTATCGCATTCAGCAAAAAGCGGCTGAAGCGCTGGCGCGCGGCGACGTGCGCGAAGCAACCCGCAAATTAGAGACCGTCGCAACGCGCTTGCTGGCGAGCGGTCAGCCTGAGCTGGCGAACATCGCCATGGCTGAATCGCGCCGCATTGCCAACACCCACATGCTTTCCGATGAAGGGCATAAAGCGCTAAAATATGGCACCCGTCGCCTCCTGCTAACTTCGGGAGAATGATGGTTCAGGAGAAGGACTCATGAAAATTTGTCCATATTGCGCTCACACGAACCGCGAAGGTGTGCTATTTTGCGAGGAATGCGGGCAAGCCCTCTACGCGGAACAAAGCGGCATCATCCCCACCAAACGCTTGCCCGTCGGCACGGGCGGCAACAACGCTAAAGGCGGCTGGGGGACGGCGCGCTTCGATCAGTCGGCGACCATCGTCCTGCACATTCGGGATAATCCTACGCCGATTGAGATCGTCCCCCGGCAAGAGACCATCATCGGGCGCTACGACGGCAGCAGCTCCGCCACCCCAACCATCGATCTGACGCCCTACGGCGCCTACGAGAACGGCGTCTCGCGCATTCACGCCGCCATTCGGCGCGGCGAGGATACACTTACCCTCGTGGACTTGGGCAGCGTCAATGGCACGCACCTCAACGGGCAGCGCCTGATCCCCAATCAGCCGCGCGTCCTGCGCGATGGCGATGAAATCCGCATCGGCAAGCTCGTCTGCCACGTTCACTTCAAAATCAACGGCTGAGAGAGGCTCTTAGATGGCTTACACGCTCTACATCCACCTGATCCAAGACCCGCCCCTGCTGCTCGACGTCGACGATCTGCCCAGCGCCACCGATACCCTGATCATCGGGCGCAATCCGCGCACGCGCGACGGCAAGGACTATCAAAACATCCTGCCCGAAGTCACCACCGTCATGTTTCCGATCTCGCGCATCAGCTTCATCGAGCTGATGCCCGATCAGGAGACCGACACGCTCTTGCCCTTCCGCGACTGAGCGATCTGAGGCGTGTGAACTATGGCAGGCAAACCTTCGACAAGCGGCAAGACTCCCTCAGCGCCACGCGAGCGCCTGCGCGTGCTGGTCGTCGATGACGAGCCGCGCATGATCGGCTTCATCCGCATGAACCTCGAACTGGAGGGCTTTCAGGTCATCGAGGCGACCGACGGCATCCGCGCGCTGGAGGCGATCCGCACCCAGCTGCCCGATATCGTCCTGCTGGACGTCATGATGCCCAATCTAGACGGCTTCGAGACCTTGCGGATGCTGCGCGAGTTCTCCAACTTGCCCGTGATCATGCTCACCGCCAAGGGCGAGGAGGATGATAAGGTCAAGGGCTTGGAGCTGGGCGCCGACGACTACATCACCAAGCCCTTCGCCCCGCGCGAACTCTCCAGCCGCATCCGCGCCGTGCTGCGCCGCGCCGAGAGCAACGCCGCCACGCCCGAACGCGCCATCTTGAAGATCGACGACCGCCTCAGCGTCGACTTCAACCGCCGCGCCGTGATCGTCAACGGCGAGCTGATCAAACTCCGCCCGACCGAGTTCCGCCTGCTCTACCACCTGATCGAAAACGCCGGCTGGACGGTCACCCACGAGCAGATTCTCGCCAAAGTCTGGGGCTACGAATACCGCGACGAGACCCACTACGTCAGGCTGTACGTCAACTACCTGCGCGAGAAGATCGAAGAAGACCCCGCCCATCCCAAGTACATCCTGACCGAGCGCGGCGTCGGCTACCGCTTCGTGGACTTCAAACGCGAGCTGCAAGGCAAGGAGACCTAGCTGCGCCGCGCGGCGACCTCCAACAAGCTCAGCAGCAGCGGCTTGAGCTTAGCCTGCGCCCGCCCGCGGTGGCTGATCGCGTCTTTCTCCTCAGGCAGGAGCTCCGCCACCGTCCGCCCGTCGGGCAAAAGGAAGATCGGATCGTAGCCGAAGCCGCCCTCCCCGCGCGGCGCAAGGGCGATGCGCCCTTCCAGCCGCCCCTCCGCCATGATCGTCAGGTCGCCATCGGCGCGGGGCAAGACGGCGGCTACGACGCAGACGAAACGCGCCGTGCGCCGCTCCAACGGCACGCCCTCCAGCGCGGCGAGCAGCTTGGCGTTGCGCGCCTCAGACGTGGGCGCGTAGCGCGCCGAATGCACGCTCGGCGCGCCATCGAGCGCATCCACCAGCAAGCCGGAGTCGTCGGCTAGGGTCAGCCAGCCGGAGCGAGCGCTGTAGGCGCGCGCCTTGAGCAGCGCGTTCGCCTCGAAGGTCGCGCCCGTCTCAGCCACCTCAGGCGGCGCCTCGGATAGGTCTGCCAGCGAGCGCAAGCTCACGGGCAAGCCCGCCAGCAGACGCTCATACTCGCGCAGCTTGCCCGCGTTGGTGGTGGCTATGAGCAGCTCAAGGCTCACGGGCGCGGATTGGTCACGAAGTTGAAGCCGTAGTAGCCCGATCCGCGCGCCCGCACCAGAATCGAGAACGAGCCGCCCCGCAGCGGCACGCCGCCCACCTCCGACGGGATGGTGAAGTTCGTCACCAGCGTGCCATCGGGATTGACGGTCGCCGTGGCGGAGGCGATGGCAGGGTAGACGGGCGGCACGCCGGGCGTGCGCGGCGCAATGAAAATATCGACTGTGGCGTTGCCCGGGAAGCGCACGCCGTTGATCACAATCGTATCGCCGACGCCTGCCGTGCGCGTGTTGAAGCTGATGGCGGGGAAGACGCCGGGCGGCGGCGTGTACACGCCCGCGGGCGGCACAACGGGCGGCGGCACGACCACAGGCGGCACAATCGGGGCGGGCGCGCGCGGCGGGATGCAGATGATCTGCCCCGCGCGGATGCGGTTCGGGTCTGCTAAGCCGTTGTAGCGCTGCAGAACCGTCCAGCTGTAGCCGTAGGTCAAGCCGATGCGGAACAGATTCTCGCCGGGGCGCACCACGTGCGCGATGGCACAACCTTGCGCTCGGACGGGCGCGGGCAGGCTGAGGGCGAGCGCGGCGACCCCAATCGTTAGGGCGATCAGGAGGCTGTGAAACTTACGAGAGCGACTCATGACGGAATCCTTTCAGGGCAGGTAGCCTAGAGAGACTGAACGCGCGACCGCGCCGTCTGCTCATGGCTTCAGTCTACGCCGATTGCGCTAAACGCGCTAGTTCAGCCCGCGCGCAAGGCGTTTTGCCCCTCAGGGCGACTGCGTCGCTATCTCCAGCCAGAGTCCCAGCGCATGGTAGCCTGTCTGCGCCTCCCACAGCCCTTGATTCGCCAAGCGGATGGCGTAACGCGGGTCGTTGGCGAGGCGCGGCTCGGGATCGGGCAGGCGCAAGAGCAGCTCATAGCGCCCCGCCGCCAGATCGGGCGGCACGCGGGCGCGCACCATCAAGGCGATGGGCTGATCGGGCAGCCAGAAGCGCGGATCGGGCGTCGCCTCCAACTTGAGCGGGTGGAGATCGCCCGCCGAGCTGCGCAACGCGATCTCAAAGCCGCGCGGATTGTAAGGGCTGGCGAAGCCCTCGTTGATCAAGCTCAGCCAGAGCGCCAAGCTGCCATCTGAGCTGGGCGTCTGTGGCGCGCGCGCCTCGATCAGGCGCAGGCGATAGCCTAGGCGACGGGCGATGCTCTCGAAGCAGCCCTCGCGCTGCCAACGCTCGATCACGGCGGGATGGTAGTCAAGGTGCAGGCTCGACCAGCGCATATAGGCTAACTCCGAGAGCGCGTTCGAGCAGCCCGTGAAAAGGAGCGCCTCTGAGTCGTTGTTGCAGGTCTCGCCGCTCTGCACGAGGTAACGGTTATCGGCGTGCAGGTAAGCCTTGATGCCGTCGATATCTGGCTCGCCCGCGGCGTTGAGGTACGTCCCCCAGTTGGTGGCTGAGGCGAGGAAACAATCGTCATGGGCGGCGAGGCGCGCCTGCGGGCTGCCCGTGAAGGCTTGTGCCTCCGTCAGAGGCGACGCGCCGAAGAGCTGCTGCTTCATGAACGGGTAGCGCAAGGCGATCATGCGCTTTTGAGGCAAGGCGTCCAGCAGGGCGAACAGGATGGCTCGGCTGGAGGCGTTGAAGCCGCGTTCGGGGTGATCGATCAGCTGGTTGGCGGAGCTGTGCCACTCGCCCCAGGCGCCGATGAAGCCCGCCTCCATATGGGCGATGATGTCGGCGTGAGCGCGCAGGATCGGCTTGAGCTGCTGGATGTGCTTCAGGACGACGTTCACGGGCGCATCCACGCTCGCCCTGTAATCCTCGCCATCGAGGGGAAAGTTGTAGGCGAAGCGCAAGATCACTTTGAAGCCGTGAGCGCGCAATAAGTTCAGATCAGCTTCGAGCGCCTCAAAGACGGAGGCATCCAAGGGGCGGTCGCGGTAGCGCTCCAAGACGTAGTAGGCGCGCAGCAAGCTGATGCCTTGAGCGCGCGCCGCCTCTAGATCAGCCGCCTCAAGGGCGAGGCGTTCGCTCTCGCGCCACAGCGGCGCCCGCTGGATGTAGAAGCCGCGCTCAGGATTGGCAAAATTCGCGTCGCTGGGCTGATAGGTCGCCGTGTTGTAGGTCTGCGCCGAAGCAGCCGATAGCCCCGTTATGAGTCCGAGCATCGCGCACAGCGCGATGAGCGTCCGCTTGAACATGTGGCATTCATCCCGCTCTATGCGCCGCTAGGACGATCAGATGCGGGCTGCCCTCGCCAAAGGGCGAGCCGTCATAATCGCCCAAGCGCTGCAGGCGACTCAAGCCGCACAGCTCCAAGAGCAGATCGAGTTCGGCGGGGAAGACGTAGCGCAGGGTCAGCGGGGCGAGGGTGCGGCGGAGCGTCCCGTCGGGGCTGATCTCATCGTACAGCCACGTGATGTGTTGGAGCTGCTCCGCCCGATTCAGTCGGCTGACCGACTGCTGCATGACGAGGTTGCCGCTCTCAGGCTCGCTGAAGGTGCGCTCCAGCCTGAGGACGTCGTCGTCTTGGGTGGCGAAGACTTCGGCGGCGTTGGGCAGATCGAAGACGATCAGCCCGTCGGGGGCGAGGTGCGCGGCGAGATGTTTGAGCAGTTGGCGCTGCGCCTGCGCCGTGTGAAAGTGCATGAAAGCGTTATAGGGCAGCAGGATCAGTTTGTAGCGCTCTGGCAGGGCGAAGTTGAGCGCATCGCCGTGAAAGAACGTGGCGTGATCGCGCAGATCGGCGCGCCCGCGCAACTTGCGCTCAGCCCGTTCGAGCATGGCACGGGAGTGATCGAGTCCGTGCACGCGGTAGCCCTCCGCCGCCAGGTGAAAGGTGACTCGTCCTGTGCCGCAGCCAATATCGAGGATCGGATCGCCGTGATCGGTGGCTAGATCGCTGTAGAAGGGCAGATCGTCGAGCTTATGCTCGTTCTCGGCGTCGTAGTAACGCGCGATCAGGTCGTAGAAGGCGGCGGAAGGGGCGTTGGGCGCGTTCATGTGGCTTGCTCCGAGTAGCCGTGCGGATGCGCGCGATGCCACGCCCAAGCTGAGGCGATGATCTCGCGCAGCTGCGGATAGCGCGGTTGCCAGCCCAGCTCGTGATTGATCTTCTCGGCTGAAGCGACCAGAACGGGTCCGTCGCCGGGACGGCGCGGCGCCTCGACGGCGGGGATGGGATGCCCCGTCACCTCGCGCGCCACCTGAATCACCTCGCGGACGCTGTAGCCTTGCCCGTTGCCGAGGTTATAGGTCATGGCGGGGCGCTCATCAAGGGCGGCGAGGGCGAGCACGTGCGCCTCGGCGAGGTCTTCGACGTGAACGTAATCGCGGATGCACGTGCCGTCGGGCGTGGGATAATCCGTGCCGAAGATGCTGATGTGGGGGCGCTGTCCGAGCGGGACTTGCAGGGTGAGCGGGATCAGGTGCGTCTCAGGCTGATGCGCCTCGCCGCGTATGGCGCGCCCGTCCTGATCGAGGCTGGCGCCGCAGGCGTTGAAGTAGCGCAGGATGCAATAGCGCAAGCCCTCGCGCCGATGATACCAGCCGATCATCTGCTCGA
>CALKXH010000016.1 GCA_938005675.1 uncultured Anaerolineae bacterium | reverse complement strand
CGCACAAGGCGCCTGCTCCCAACCTCCCACAGACGGACGGTGTTATCAGCCCCGCCCGAAGCCAAATAGCGCCCGTCCGGCGACCACGCCACGGCGTAGACGCGCCCGACGTGTCCCTGCAGCAGATAGGCTGTGCGCCCGATAGCCTCGAGGTCCTCTAGCCAGACCCCGACGCTGCTCGCCATAGCCAGCCACCGACCGTCGGGCGAGTAGGCTATCTGTTCGATCATGCCGTACCCCATCAGCCGCGTTTGCGCTACCTGCTCTGCGTTGCCTACGCTGATGCGCAGGGGTAAGGTAGGCGTCGGCGTGAATGTCGGCGTACGCGTCGGCGTACGTGTGAAGCTAGGCGTTGGCGTCGCCGTCGGGGTGTGCGTAACGCTGGGCGTGTAGGTTGGAGTGAAGGTCAAAGTGATGACAAATATTGGCGTGCGCGTCGCCGTCGGCGTCGCCTGCGGCTCAACGGTCGGCATATCGAGCGCCATATCAGCCGAGATAGTCGGCTGGTCAGGCATCTCGGCTTGTGGTTGACAGCCAACTGTGAGCGCCGCTGCGCACAGCCACAGACTCACCAGCAACACTCTCGAGAGCCGCTCAGCGCGCGCTGCTTCAGGGCGGGAGGCGGGCGAGCGCTTGATGAGAAGGTCGCGCGGTTGGCGCAGTTCGGCATCGGTCAGGCTCATGGGCGGGTCTCCGCGTATAGTCTGTAAATGCTTTGAGAATAATATAACGCAAGCTGGTGCGATAGCACGACCGCAAGCTGAGCGGGATGAAAAACGCCGCTCAAGGCGCAGACTCAAGCGTCGCCTCAAGATTCCCTTGACAAGCGGGCGCATCGCGGCTATAGTATACTCCAAGTCCGCCACCTTAGCTCAATCGGTAGAGCATACGCTTCGTAAGCGTGAGGTTTTGGGTTCGAGTCCCAAAGGTGGCTCAAGGCAGGCGCTCAGAGGCTCTCTGGGCGCTTTTGATTCACTCGATGGCGCGCAAGCTCATCAGCAGGACGTCGGCGGTCAGTTGCTGGACGGAGAAGACCTGATCGGCGACGGCGAGGGCGGCTCGATTAGCCGCCATGCCGCACGCCACGGCGTAAAAGCGCTTCAGGCGCGGGCGCAGCGCGGCGAGCGCCTCCAGCCCGTCGTCGGTGAAGTCGCCATCGCTGAAGAGGTACAGCGCGACGGGCGCGTCGGGCAGCTCGGCGGCGAGGCGGCGCAGCGCCCTGCCCAAGTTGGAGGCGCCAGCTGGCTCCAGCGTGGCGAGGATCAAGTTGACGTCGGCGTGGAACAGCTCGGCGCGGACGTCTTGCGGCGGCGTGAGAGCGGTCGGGGCGCTCTCGAAGGCGAGCAGCGCGGCGCGCAGCGGGCGTCCGCCGTAACTTTCGAAGGCGCTCAGCAGCGCTTGGGCGCCCTGCCGCAGGGATTCGAGCGCCGCGCCGCTCATCGAGGCGGAGTGATCGAGCAGGAGGTAGACGTAGAGCGGCTCAGCCATCGCTCGAATCGGCGGCGGGCGGCGCAAGGTCGGGCGCGGGGGCTTCGGGCGGGGTCAGCGGGGCAGTTTTGAGGCGCTTCGCCGCCTTCAGGGCGCTCTCGGTCACCTCCACGCCGACCGCCCACTCGCGCCCTTGCCCGCTGATGATCACGCCGCGCGGCTCGTGCCAGGCGAAAGGAATCGCTTCGGGCAACAGGCGCACCTCGATGCTCTGCGTCTCTTTTGGCTCTAGGGTCACCTCGCTGAGCGAGAGCGCCAGCCACGGCGCGCTGTTCAAGCTGAGCGTCCACTCGCGGGCGCCGGTGTTGGTCAGCTTGAGTTTGGCGGGCTTCAAGCTATTCAAAACGAGCTGCGTCGGCGTCAGGGCGAGGTGCGGGGCGACCTCGCCCAGCACCAGTTGCGCGCCGAGCTTCAGGCGCTGACCGCCACATTCGAGGATCAGGGCATCGGCGAGGCTGTGAGCGCCGACGGGCAGCTCAAGGGCTGCCGCGTTGACCAGCACCTTGAATTCGGCGCTGCTGGCGGGCGGCAACTCGAAGCTGAAGGCGCGGCAAGCCGTCTCGAAGGAGAGCCAATCGGCGTTCAAGGCGGCGCTGACCTGCCAGGCTCGCGGCGAGGCGTTCAGCAGGCGCACCGACTCGACCGTCGGCTCGGCGTGGAGCGGGTTGACGACTCCGAAATTCAGCGACGGCGTCTCGAGGATGGGCGGGCGCAGCAAATCGCGGATATCCAGCTCCACAGCGATGGAGACGGGCTCGCGGACGTTGGTCAGGCTGAGAGCTGCCTCGTGCTGGCTGAAGCCGAGCGGCAAAGTGGCGATGCGGCGCTCGTCTAGAGCGATGGGGATATCCAACGCGCTCGCGACGGGGCATTCGAAGGTCTCTGAGGGGACGACGAGCCACGCGGCGTGAGACCGCACCGCTCCGCGCCAAGGCGACGGACCTTGGTTGTACAGGCGCAAAATCGCCTCGCTGGGCGGCTCGCCGCGCACGAAAGGCGGGAAAGCGACCGTGCGCGCCGCCACGAAGGGCGGGCGCTCGATCAAGACCATGCTGATCGGCAAGCGGGCGCTGAAAGGCGCGCTGGGCGGCTGGCTCTCGATCAGGATTTCATCCAGCGCGATGGGCGTCTGCAGCGGGATTTGGGCGGGGATGTCCAGCAGCTCAAGGCGGATGCGCGCCGTGCGCGCGGGCGGCACGCGCAGGGTCGGCGTGTTGATCTCGCCGCTCAGTTCGGCGTCGTGCGCCTCGACGATCTGCACCCAACCGCGCTCGGCGCGCAAGGTGCCGAGCCAATCGGCGGCGCCGTCGTTGCGCACCGCGATGAAGGCGCTGGGCAGCTCGACGTTGCGCTCGACCTCATCGAAGTGGACGGCGTCGGTGAGCAGGCGCAGATGTCCGCGCGGCGGCAGCACCTCAAGGCGGGCGGGCACGGGCACGGCGGGGAAAGCCTCGCCGCCCTCGATGACGAAAGCGGCGGGGAATTCGTGGACGCCGACGGGCAGAGCCGCCGCCTCTTGCGGCGACCAGCTCAGGCGCAGCCGCACTTGGGCGACGATCTCCGCCCACGCCTCGCCGCGCAGCGGCATGGGCGAAAGCACCTGCAGCCACGGCAGCTGCGCGCGCAGCTCGCCCGACCAAGCGCCCCGCCCCAAGTTGGCGATGCCCAGCTCAAAGGTCTGCTCAACCTGCCAGCCGCTCTCGACCTGACCGAGATCGAGCGGCTCGACGTGCAACGCCACCTCAGGGCGCTGCACGCTCAGCTGGACGTCCACGCTCTGCACCTGGTTGCCGCCGATTGCCAACACCCCGCCTGAGAGGAAATACTCGGCGTTGGGCAACTTGAGCGCCTCGGCGTTCAGGCTGACTTGCCACGTATGCTTGCGATTGGGCGGCAAGCGGAACTGACCCTCCGGCGTCACGCTGAGGTAGGGCGCGCTGGCGACGATCTCGCCCTTCCAGCCCACCTTGAGGGTTTGCAAAGTCAGCGGCAAGGGCTCTGGCACGCGGTCGGTGAAGGGCGCGAAGGTGAGCAGGGCGGGCACCTCGATGCTGGGCGGCTCGGCGGCTTGAACGACCTGCAGCGTCACCTCGCCGATGCCGATCTGGTCGTGTTCGTGGAGCAGGCGGCGCACGCCGCGCTCCAGCCGCGCGTTGTTCAGCTTGACGGGCAAGGGCGGCGCTTCGGGCAGGAAGACAAACAGCGCGCCGCTCGGATCGCTCTGCACGAAGCAATAGTCGCCCTGCGGCAAGGCGGAGATGCCCAAAGCGGCGAAGTGCGCCGCCGAGAGCCACATGCCGCGCAAGGGCGGGTAGAGCCGCTGCTTACCGATGGCGAGGCACAAGAGCTGTTCGGGCGGGGGCTGCTCTAAGACGTTGCCCGTCAGCCATAAGTGGCGCAGTTGATCGCCTTCGCGCAAGGTCACCTCGCCCAGCAGCACCTCGCCGCGCTGCAGCGCGCCGCCTTCAATGCTCAGCAAGACCAGATGCGCGCCCGCCGTCGGCAGGATGCTCGGCTCGAATTTAGCGCCGTGCAGCCCGTTGAGGCTGACTTCGGTGCGCGCCCTCACGCTCAGGCGCAGCGGCAAGTGGACGGGCGCGCCGGGCAACAGCTCGCCCAAGTTGATCAGGCTGTTCTCATCTAGTTGCATCGAGTCAACTCCACTGGGCGGGCAGTTGGCGGCGTGAACGACCGTCACGCCCTCTTGAAGGGTGCGCTCGATGCAGACCTGCTCAAAGCGCACCTGAGCCGCCCGCACGTAGACGACCGGCGCCGCTTGCCGCCACAGGACGCTCTGGCGGCGCAGCCCGCGCAAAGTCAGCGGCTTATCGACGACAAAAAGCCCGCCGTACTCGCCCGCCGCGAGGCTGATGGCGCTGTGCGGCGGCGCGTTGCGCAGGGCAGCCTTCAGCTCGGCGGCGGAACGCACCTCCCACATGCCTTCAGACGCCTTGCATGGTCACGAGGGCGAGGCGGGCGCTGTTGCCGCCGCCCAGCAGCCACTTTTGCCCCTCGCGCAAGGGCAGCGCCCCGCCGAGCGGCAGCTTGCGCACCACGTTGACCTCCGCCACGCGCAGATCGTCGAGGGCGAGGTTGTGCAGCAGCCAGCCCTGCCGCCCGTCATACTCGAACTCGACCAACGGCGCGCGCTCTTCCGAGCGGGTCGCCTCATGCTCAGAGATATTGCTCTGAGCGTGCCAGCGATGGAGCGTACGACCCTGCCATGCGACGATCCGCCCTTTATCGGGCTGAAAATGCCCGCTCTGCCCGATGCTGGCGTACAGGCGCAGCACAGGAACCTGCTTGGGATAGGTGATGCGCGTGTTGCACCACGGGCAGACGGCGGGATGATCGCGCAGCAAGATGAAAGCCTTGCCCTCGCAGGCGGGATTCGGACACGGCACGTGCTGATCCGCCATGCGCGAGAGCGCATCGCGCCACATGGCGGCGACGGGTCGGCGGCTAGGGTCGCGCAAGCCATCGGTGAAGGCGCGGCGCATCAAGCTCTCGACCTCTTCGCCCAGCAGCCAAGCGCCGCGGAAGGGGTCTTT
This sequence comes from uncultured Anaerolineae bacterium, assembly GCA_938005675.1. GTDB lineage: Bacteria > Chloroflexota > Anaerolineae > Aggregatilineales > UBA2796 > CP2-2F. The sequence continues at coordinate 1,501 of CALKXH010000016.1, read as the reverse complement.
GGGGCGGTTGGAGCGGTCGTGCGGGTCTTCAGTGTAGAGCGCGTCCTCGCCAAGGGCGAGCAGATCGTCGCGCTCGGCGCTCTTAGGGTCGCGGATTTTCGGACCGAGCAGCGGATGGCGCATCAGCAGCAGCTGGTAGATCAGCACCGCCAGCGAGTGCAGGTCGGTTTGGATGGAGGGGCGGATGTCGCTCTGGCGGTGCATCTGAGCGATCACGATCTCAGGCGCCATGTACTCCGCTGTGCCGAGCATGGCGGGCGGCAAGACGTCCGGCACGACTAGGTTATCCAAATCGATCAAGACCACGCGCCGATGCGCCACATTCGCCAAAAAATTGGCGCCGGAGAAATCTGAGTGGCACAAGCCGACGCCGTGCAGCTTCCAAGCGATGCGCGCCATCTCGCTGGCGACGCAGGTGCGGTCGAACCAGTTGCCGCGCATCTCCTCAGGCAGGCGCTTGAAGGCGCGCAACGAGAACCACCACGTCAAATCCCTGTGAGGCAGGTCGCGGTTGACGTTGAGCATCCGCACGCCCAGCGAGGGGCGGCGGACGATGCCGTTGATCCACGCGAAGAGCGAGACGGCGCTAGGATCGTGGCGGGTGACGTTGAGGTCGCCCATGATCTTCTGCAAGGCGGGCAGGCGGGCGCGGTCTTCGTGGTGATAGAGCTTGATGACGTGTTTGTGATCGCGCGAGCGATAGAGCCTGCCTTGCCCGCCCTCGCTGAAGGGCTCGTCCTCGTAGTCTTCGGTCGTGCCGTCGTCCAACGTGATTTGCATGGCGGCTCACCTCGCTCGGCGATGCGCTTCTGAGGCTGGCTCAGGCTTTGGTCTTAGGGCTCTCGATGATTTTATCGATGATGCCGTACTCGCGGGCGCGCTCGGCGCTCAGGTACAGGTCGCGGTCGGTATCGCGCTCCAGCACCTCGCGGGGCTGCCCGCTCGCCTCGACGAGGATATCCAGCAATTTTTCCTTCAGGCGCACGATCTCCTTCGCCTGAATCGCCACGTCGGAGGCTTGCCCGCCGCCGCCGTAGCTGAGCGGCTGATGCATGTGGATGGTGGCGTTGGGCAGGGCGTAGCGCATCCCCTTAGTGCCGGCTGCCAGCAGCACAGTGCCGAAGCTCGCCGTCATGCCGATGGCGGTGGTGGAGACGGGCGCTTTGATCAGGCGCATGGCATCGTAGATCGCCAAGCCGGCGTAAATCTCGCCGCCGGGCGATTGGATGTACATCTTGATCTCCCGATCTGGGTCTTCATGCTCAAGGTAGAGCAGCTGAGCGACAATCGAGTTCGCCACGAAGGCGTTGATCTCCGTGCCCACGAAGATGATGCGCTCCTTGAGCAGCAGGGAGTAGACGTCCCAAGCGCGCTCGTAGCGCCCAGTATCTTCGATCACGGTCGGAATGAAAGCCATGGGGGTTGCTCCAATTCAGCTGTTGACGCTATCGATCAAGTATACTCGCTTTCGGGCGGAAAGGCGTATAAGAGCTTCATCAAC
>CALKXH010000015.1 GCA_938005675.1 uncultured Anaerolineae bacterium | reverse complement strand
GCCGCGATCAGCCGCGCGAGCCGATCCGAATCGCCCTTGAGCGCCTCTATCTGCGCCTTAGTGAGCATTGCGCCCTCACAGCCGTCGCAGGATGGCGTCGGTCAGCTCGCTCGTGTTGGCGCTCCCGCCCAGATCGGGCGTGCGCACGCCGTCGCGCACAGCCGACTCGACCGCGCGCTCCACGCGCCGCGCCGCCTCAGCTGCGCCCAGATGATCGAGCAGCAGAGCAGCGCTCAAAATCGCGCCAATCGGGTTGGCGATGCCCCGCCCGACGATATCCGGCGCTGAGCCATGCACTGGCTCGAAGTAAGCGACGCGCCCCGCGCCCACGTTCGCCGAAGGCGCCACGCCCAAGCCGCCCACCAAGCCCGCCGCCTCATCCGAGAGGATATCGCCGAACAGATTCTCGGTCACGATCACATCGAAGCGCGTCGGATCGCGCACCAGCCACATGGCGCAGGCATCCACCAGCAGCTCGTTGACCGTCACCTGCGGAAAGTCGGCGGCGACGCGCAGACACACCTCGCGGAACAGCCCGTCGCCCTCTTTGAGCACGTTCGCCTTATGCACGACGGTCACCGTCCGTCGCGGACGGCGCATGGCGCACTGAAAGGCAGTCCGTGCGATGCGCTCGGTGGCGGCGGCGGTGATCACGCGCTCGGTGATGGCGGTCTGCCCGTCGTCTTCGCGGCGCTCGCGCCCGCTGTAGAGCCCTTCGGTATTCTCGCGCACGATCAGCAGATCGACGCCCTGATACGTCCCCTCGATGGGCAGCGAGCGCGTCGGGCGCAAGTTGGCGTACAGATCGAAGCGCTTGCGCAAGGTCAGCACGGGGCTGCGATAGCCCTCGACCTTGCTCAGGGGCGATTGCGTGGCGCCGAAGAGCGTGGCATCCGCCGCGCGAACTGCCTCAAGGGTGGCGGGCGGCAAGGCGTCGCCATATTTGAGGAAGCACTCCCAGCCCGCCTCAGCCGCCGTGAAGGCGAGCGGCAAGCCCAGCGCGCTCAGCACGCGCGCCGCCGCAGGAATCACCTCCTTGCCGACGCCGTCGCCCTCGATCAGGCAGATCGTCAGGGTCATTCGCCGCGCTCCGCCGCGAGTTTGGCGCGCAGCATCGGGATCAAGCCGCCCGCCTCCAGAATCGCCTTGAGCGAGGGCGAGAGCGGCGGAAAGCTGAACGTCCCCGCCGCGCATTCGATGGTATGCGCCGCCACATCCACGCGGATGCGCTCGCCGTCCTGAATCGCCTCAGCCGCCTCCGCAGAGAGGATCGGCAGCAGCCCGCCGTTGACCGCGTTGCGGAAATAGATGCGCGCGATGGACTTGGCGATCAGGACGCGCACGCCCGCCTGCACAAGGCAAGTGACCGCCTGCTCGCGCGAGGAGCCGCAGCCCCAGTTGCTGCCCGCCACGATGATATCGCCCGCCTGCACCGCCGCGGCGAAGCGCGGATCGAGGTCTTCGAGGGCGTGGCGCGCCATCAGGGCAGGCTCAGCCACGGTGTAGGTGTATTTGCCGGGGAAGATCACGTCGGTGTTGATGTTATCGCCGTATTTCCAGACGCGCCCTGTATAGATCATTGTCTTTTTCGCTCCTAGCGCCGCGCCGATTGAATCGAGTAGGGTATGGGCAGCACGTCGGCGAGGACGGGCGCGAACATCGCGCCGTTCCACGCGAAGACGTAGCGCTCCACGCCGCTGGGACAGCAATTCGGCTCATCGGGCAAGTAGTTGGCTTGGAAGAAGGTGATCAGCCGCCCGTTGATCTGCATGAAACCCTTGTAGTACTGCCCCAAGCTCTGCGCCTCCACCAAGCCGCTGGCGGGATTGAAGCGCAGCAGATCGGTCTGCAGGATGCCGCCCGTCCCATCGAGGCGCACGTTCCAGATCAGCGTCGGATAAGGGTCGCCGCTCAGGTCGTGCAGGCTGAGGCGGGCGGTGCGAGCGAAGGGGTCGGTGTAGCGGGCGAAGATCGGAGTCCACACGCCACCGCGCAGGGCGAAAGTGCGCAGCGACTCGACCGCCCGCGCCTCATCGCGCGCCAAGACCACCACAATCGGCGAGACGCCGCCATCCAGCTTGGTGCTGGCGAGGCAGACCACCTGCTCGCCCGCATCGAGCAGGCGCGGCAAGGCGCTCACGATGCTATCCCAGCCGACCATGCCGAAGGTCTTCAGATCGAAGTTATCGCAGACCTGATAGCCGTAGACGCGCAAGGGCGCGATCACTGAGAAGATTGGGACGCGATCGGCGATCCAGCCCGTGATGCCGCTCGGCTGGACGCGCACTCGCCACCATGTATACAAGTCAGTCACGACGGGCGCATCGATCACGCGCAAGGTCGCGCCGACGGGCAGGACGGCGACCACGAGATTGAAGCGACCGGGCGCGCTGTGCAACGCGCGCGGAGCGTCCGCGATGCTGAAGGTGACGCTGCGATCCATCAGCGGCGTGATGCTGGTTGGATCGGCGAAGTCGATCACGCCGTCATTGGGGCTGATCCAGCCGAAAAAGCGATCCATCTGCACAAAAAACCATTGCCTGCCCTCGCTGTCGAGGCGGTCGCCCCGCCAGATGAAGCGGTCGCCGACTTGGAGGCGCGCGAGGATCGGGCTGCTCAGGCTGTTGCGTTCATAGAGGGTGACCTCGCCGCCGTATGCCTGCAAGACCATCTCAACGCCCGCTTGGGCAGCGGCGAGGCGAGGCGCGAGGCACAACGTTGCGACGAGGCAAATGAGGCTGACGAGCTTCGTGAGGCGCATGGCGGAACTCCTGACTGCGTGAAACGTCCATGCCCTCTATTCTAGTGCAGATAGGTGTAATTGAGCGCAAAAAGCTTGAAAAAGTTTTTGCGCGTCGGTGGGCAAAAGCGGCGAGGACGCGCTCAGACGCCCTCGCCCAGAGGTGTGCGCTCAGCGCCGCGCGGACTGAATCGCGTAAGGGATCGGCAGCACATCGTAGAGGACTGCGCCGAAGGTCGCGCCGTTCCAAGCGAAAACGGTGCGCTCCACGCCGCTGGGACAGCAATTCGGCTCATCGGGCAAGTAGTTGGCTTGGAAGAAGGTGATCAGCCGCCCTTCGATCTGCATGAAGCCCTTGTAGAAATCGCCCAAGACCTGCTGCTCGATGCCGTCAATGGCGGGATTATAGCGCAACATATTGGCGCGCAGCACGCTGCCCGTGCCATCGTAGAGGATGTTCCAGACCAGCGTGGGATAGGGATCGCCGCTCAGGTCGTGCAGGCTGAGCCGAGCCGTGCGCGTGAACGGATCGCTCGTCTGGGCGAAGAGGAGCGTCCACATGCCCTTGACGGGTCTGAAGATGCGCAAGGTATCCTGCTGGGCGGCGCTGTTCTGAGTCAGGACGACCACATACGGGTTGAAGAGTCCGTCTATTCTCACGCCTGCCACGCACAGAATGCCCTCGGCGGGATCGAGGAAGCGCGGCAGCTCCGCGAGGATGCTCTCCCACTCGCCCTCAGGCGCGCCGTAAGTCCGCAGGTTGAAATTCGAACAAATCGGATAGCCGTAGAGATTGCGCACAGCCGTCACGCTGAAGTTGAAGCTGCTATCCGCCAACCAGCCCTCATAAGGAAAGCGACTGAGCATCCCACGAACCCGCCACCACGTGTGAAAGTTGGTCACCACAGGACCGTCGGTCACTTCCACATTCGAACTGACAATGACCGCGCTGGAAGTATCCGTGCCGCCCGGAGCGCCCTGCAGGTTGTTGGGCGGCGTGTTGAGGGTAGCGAAAGCGCCGACGTCCATGTAGCGCGAAATCTCGGTCGGGTCGGCGAAGGTCAGCACGCCGTCATCGGGCGTGATCCAACCGACGGCGACGAAGGTCTTGACGTAGAACCACTGCCTGCCTTCGGCGTCGGTGCGCTCGCCGCGCCAGATGAACCGACTGTACTGCGGGATGATCTGCAGCACAGCGCTGCCAAAACTAGGACTTTCGTACAGCGCGACATCGCCGCTATAGGCTTCCAGCACCATGATGGCGTCGACTTGAGCGTTGCTCAGATGGGGCGAGAAGCACAACGCCGCGACTACGCATACCAGACCGATCAGCTTCACGAGGCGCATCTCAACAGCTCCAATTGTGTAAAATCTGCGTAACGATCTCATTGTAAAGCCGAACGCTCAGCTGAGGCTGCAAAATTCTTGCAAAAAGCGGTAGACTATCCTTTTATAGGTTCTGCTGCACCCTATGACTATCAAGTTTCAAAGGCTGATCGGCGGCGCGTTGATCGGCTTGCCCATCGTGATCTTGGCGCTGTTCATCGCGGCGTACAGCGTGAACGTGCCCTTTGAGGACGAGTGGGATACCAGCGTCTACCTCGCCGCCCGCCTGATCGACGGGATGCCGACTTTCCGCTTGGGCAGCCTGCTGGCGCCGCACAACGAGCATCGCATCCTGCCGACTAAGCTGACCATCGTCCTCTCGACGTGGCTGACCGACTGGGATGGGCGCTTCGAGACATGGGTCAGCTTCGGTTTAGCGCTGCTGACCTTCCTGTTGCTGCTCGATCTGCTGCGCCTGCAAGGGTTGCCGAACGTCTTGACGGTCGGCGTGCCGTTGGCATGGCTCGTCTTCTCGCTGCGGCAAGTCCATAACTGGCTGATCGGCTTTCAGACACAGTTTTTCTATGCTTACCTGTTCAGCGTCTTGGCGGTCTGGCTGCTGATGCGCTTGAGGGTCGGTTGGCGGGCGTTGGGGGCGGCAGCGCTGAGCGCCTTTGCCGCCAGCTGGAGCTTCAGCGGCGGCTTGCCGCTGTGGATCGCGCTCTTGCCCGCTCTGTGGCTGCGCGGCTACCGTCGCTGGCAGCACTACGCGGGCTGGCTAGGCGCGATGGCGCTGTGCTTGGGCGTGTATTTCACGCTGGGGGACTACACCTTTTTCGCCGCAGGCGGCGCGCAGACTCCGCTGCTCTATCGCGCCGCCGCCGCCCTGACCTTTCTGGGCGCGCCCTTCACGACCGAGCTGAACGAGAGCGTGGGTTTAGCGCTGGCTGTGGGCGCGATGGGCGTGGCGCTGGTCGCTTGGAACGCCCTCGCGCTGTGGCGGCGCACGCCGAAGCATCTCCTCGCGCCGCCCGTGACGCTCTTTCTGCTCAGCCTCGCCAACGCCGCGCTGGTCGCCCTCAGGCGCGCCCCGATGCCCGATGCGAACGCGCTCGCCTCGCGTTACGTCACCTCCGCCAATTACCTGTGGATAGCCCTGCTGATGTTGGGCGCGCTCAATTTGCTGCACGGGCGGCGCAGCGCCGTGACGCAAGCCAACCGACTCGCCCTGCTGAGCTTGATCCCGCTCTACATCTTTGTGAACGGGCGCGTCCTGCTCACGGCTGAGCCGAGAGCTTACCTGCCTACGCAGGCGGATCGGCGGTGTGTTCTGAGTGTGCTGCATCAAAGCGACCAGTCCTGTGTGAGACGGCTGTATTTCATCGAGCGCAACGTGATCGATAGATTGCCGAATTTGGCGGAGCGCCGTCTGAGCCTCTTCGGAGACTGGCAAGCCGATTTTCCGCCTGCGGCGCAGCCCGCCCGCGCCCACGTGCAGCCGATTCTGGGCGTGGTGGGCGATGAGCGCTATCGCCCGCGCTGGATCGAGCAAACTGACGGCGCGGCGCTCTTGCAGCCTCCGACGGGCACAGCCGAGCAGCACCTCCAACTGCCCGACGCGCCACGAGTCTTCTTTGAGGCAGAGCTTTACGTCGACTCAGGCAACTTGGGCGAAAATCCCGCTGGCTTGCCGCGCGTCGTGGACTTTCGGCTTGGCATCCGTGAGGGGCGGCAAGTACGTACCCTCTACGAGGGGAGCTTCGAGGTGAACGTCGAGACGGCGCCGATCCCGATCCGCGTCGATCTAAGCGCATGGCGCGGCAAAGCGGTCGTCTTGGTCTACGAGACGCTCGTGCGGGAGGGCAATCCCAATTTCGCTTGGGCGATGTGGCGCAACCCGCGCCTCGTCACTCAGTAGCCTGATCAGGCTGAAAGTCATGCCACGCTGCGCCGTAAAAGGCGAGGTAATCCCGCACGTGGGCGCGCCAATAAGCCGCCTCGTGCCGCCCCTCAGGGTAGACCACGTACTGGTGCGGCACGCCGCGCGCGCTCAGCCGCCGACTCAGCAGCGCGATGTTCGGCGCGGCATAGTCGTCGCGCCCGTGATCGAGCCAGATGTAGAGCGTCTCCAGATCGGCGGCTCGCTCGGCTAGGACGAGCGGATTGGCGGCAGGCGCGTGGCTCAGGCTGAAGAAAGCGCTGTGTCCGCCTACGGCGCTGAAGACGCCCGGATATAAAAAGGCGAGGTGAAACGCCCAGAAGCCGCCCCGTGAGATGCCGCCGATAGCGCGCGTGGCGCGTTGCCCGTCGGCGCGGAAAGTCGGCTCGACGGCGGGGATCAGCTCCTTGAGCAGCACGTTGGCGAAGCTGCGCGCGCCGAAAGCGTTCAAGTTAGCGAGTTCGCCGCCGAAAGGCAAGACCACCAGCATCGGCGGCAACTCGCCCGCGCTGATGCCCGCGTCCAGCGCCTCCGCCAGACCGAGCTTGAGCCAGTAATCCGTGCCCGTGGCATCCGAGCCGTGCAGCAAGTACAGGATCGGGTAGCGCCAAGCGGCGCGCTCAGGCGCGCTGAAGCACGGCGGCGTGTAGAGCGCGTAGCGCATCAGCTGACCCGTCAACTGGCTGCGGAGGGCGTATTCGATCACCTGCCCGTTCGTCTCAGAGCAGCTTTGTTGCGCTTGGGCGGGCAACGCAGCCATCAGCAGGCAGGCGAGCAGCCAACATACAACTTTTCGGCGCATAGCGAGCGTCCTTCTCATCAGCATAGCGCTTGATCGATATTGTCGGGCAATTCTAACGCCTCTCGCAGCGGCACGCCTATTCAGGCGGGAACTTTTGCGCCGCCACCACCGTCTCTCGAATCGGAAAGCATTCTCTACAAAGAGAGGTGGCTTATGTGGTTGCGCAGAGCCTCTTTGGCTTGTCTGGTTTTCCTGATGGCAGGCTTGCTGATCCTGCCAAGTCTCGCGCCCGCTCAGGCGCAGAACAGTCTTGGCGTCGTTTTGCAAGCGCATCGCATCTCGGTCAGCATCCGTGAGCAGCTGGCGGTCACGACCGTGCAGCAGACCTTCCTCAACAGCGCGGACGCCCCCGCCGAAGGCGTCTATCTATTCCCCCTGCCCGACGATGCCGCCGTGAGCGACCTCGTGCTGTACCTCGACGGTCAGCCGATCAAGGGGCAGCTGCTAGAGGCGGATCAAGCGCGCCGAATCTATGAGGATATCGTCCGCCGCCGCCGCGATCCGGTCTTGTTGCAATACGTGGGCAGGCGCGCCGTCCAGCTGAACATCTTCCCGATCCCGCCGCGCAGCCAGCGCAAGGTCGAGATCACCTACAGTCACATCCTGCGCGCCGAGAACGGCGTCTTGCGCTACAGCTATCCGCTCAAGACCGATTACATCAGCGCCCTACCCGTGCGCGAGGTCTCAGTCTCGCTCGAGGCGGAGGCGAGCGCGCCCGTCGGGACGATCTACAGCCCGAATCCGCGCGTTTTGATCGAGCGCCTCGCTGAGAAGCGCTTCCGCGCCAGCCTCGAGCTGAGCGACGTGCGCGCCCGCGAGGATTTCAGCCTGTTCTACAGCTACCGCGAGGCTGAGATCGACGCCGCGCTGCTGACCTACCGCGCCAGCGCGCTGGAAGACGGCTTCTTCATGCTGGTGCTGACGCCGCCTCTGCGCGTCGAGCGCGAGCGCAGCCTCCCCAAAGACGTGCTGATCGTGTTGGATCAGAGCGGCAGCATGGCGGGCGAAAAATGGCGGCAAGCCCAAGCGGCAGCCCGCTTCGTGCTGAACGCCCTGATGCCCCAAGATCGCTTCAACCTGATCGTCTTCAGCAGCGGTTATCGCGTCTATGCGCGGAGTCCGCAGCCCGCGGGCGCCGCGCGCGAGGCTATCGCGTGGCTGGACGGGCTGGAGGCGCTCGGCGCCACGGATATCAACGCCGCCCTGCTGGAAGCCGCCCGCCAAGCCGATCCGCAGCGCAGCACCACCATCCTGTTCCTGACCGACGGCTTGCCGACCGAAGGCGTGACCGATCCAGAGCGCATCCTCGCCAACTTCGGCGCAGCCGCCCCGCGCAACGCGCGCCTGTTCGCCTTCGGCGTCGGCTACGATGTGGATACCGTGCTGCTGGATACGCTCTCCAGCGCTTACGGCGGGACGAGCACCTACGTGCAGCCGAATGAAGACATTGAGGCGGCGGTCAGCGGGCTGTACAACAAGATCAGCGCCCCGATCCTCGCCAAGCCCGCGCTGGAGATCGACGGGAACGTGATCCTCGAAGATACCTATCCGCCGTTCCCGCTGCCCGACCTGTTCGCAGGCTCGCAGCTGATCCTGACCGGGCGCTATCGCGGCGAGGGGACGATCCGCCTGACCTTGCGCGGCGAGGTGGATGGCGAGGCGCAGCGCTTCACCTACGCCAACTTGCGCTTCCCCGCGACGGCGGGCGGCGAGGCGTTCGTGGCGCGCCTGTGGGCGACCCGTAAAATCGGCGCGCTGCTCAACACCATTCGCTTGCGCGGCGAGAACGCCGAGCTGGTCGAGAGCGTGCGGCAACTCAGCTTGCGCTACGGCATCATCACGCCCTACACAGCCTACCTGATCCAGGAGGACGATCTGGGTCGCCGCGAGCCGCCACAACTGGGCGCTACTGCCTTGCCGCCGACCGTCGTGCCGTTGCAGCCGCCTATGGTCACCACTGCCGTCTTTGACCGCGACCAGCGCAGCGGCGCGCCCGCTGTGGCAACCGCTTCGGCGCTCTCCCAGATGGGCATCGCGGAGGTTGTGCCCGTCGCCCCGACCGCCGTAGCCCTCGGCGGCGTGCCCAGCCCAGAGCGGATCGTCACAGTGCGCGACCGCACCTTCGTCTGGCGCAACGGAGTTTGGGTCGATACGCGCTACACCTCCGCCGAGCTGCCGCGCGTGCAGGTGACCTTCCTCAGCGATGAGTACTTCGCCCTGTTGGAGCAGCGCCCTGAGCTGCGCGAGTACTTCGCGCTGGGCATCCGCGTGCTGGTGGTGCTAGAGGGCACTGTCTACGAGGTCGTCGAGTGAGCTGAGGCGCGCTTTGCGGCGCATCGTTTGACAAAGCACAGGGCGCGTGCCAAACTTGCTATCAAGGCGCCCCGAAATCGGCGCGATGGCTGAGGGGCGCGCGCCCTCGCTCTCTTTTAGCTCACCTGAATAGCTCTATGGCATCTTTCTGGTTCGTCTCAGCGCCGTTAGCCGGTCACACCGATTGGGGCGGGATGCTCAAAACGGCGCAACACCTGCTGGCAGGCGGGCATCAGGTCTTGTGGGTCTCGGAGCAGCCCTTGGAGGGCTTGATCAGCGCGGCGGGCGTGCCGTTCGCCGCCATCGCCGCCACAGGCTGGGCGTGGCTCGCGCCGCCGCCCGCCGATCTGCGCGGCATGAACCCCGTCGAGGCGATGTTCCTGCGCTATCGGCGCGCCTTGGATACATGGCTGAGCGAGGAGCTCATGCCGCCCGCCTTCGAGGCGCTGCTGGGCTTGGCAGAGGCGCGCGGCGCGCCCGATCTGATCGTCACCGACCCGTTTTTGAGCGCCGTCGCCTTCGCCGCCGAAAAACTCGACGTGCCGATGGCGGTGGCGGGCTGGGTGGCGGGGCAGCCGCTCGATGAAGAGCGCCTCTACGCCGTCCAAGCCGACCTGAGCAGGCTCAGCCGCGAGCGCATCGAGCGGCTGAAGGTGCGCTTCGGGGTGCGGGGCGTCAATTTCTCGGAGGGGGCGGCGCCCTCAGTGCAATCGCCGCATTTGCACATCAGCTACTTCAATCGGGCGTGGTATCAAGCCGATCCCGAGCCGTTGCCGCAGACTCAGTTCGTGGGCGGCACGGTCGATGCGCCCGCCGCGCCGCCGCCGCACTGGCTCGCCGAGATTCCCGAAGCGGCGCCTTTGGCGCTGATCACGTTGGGCAGCCTCTTCACGGGCGATCTGGGCTTTTTCAGCTGGGCGGCGCAGGCGGCGGCGCGCTTGGGCATGATCCCGCTGGTGGTCGTCGGCAGGAATCCGATCCCGCCTGAGCGCAAGGCGGAGCTCAAAGCTGCCTTGCCGCGCGGCACGCGCCTGCTCTCGTGGATCGATTACGATCAGGTCTTCCCGCGCTTGCGCGTCATCGTGCATCACGGCGGCATGGGGACGACGCATCGCGCCGCCGTGCAGGGCATCCCGCAAGTGGTGGTGCCGCACGCCGCCGATCAGCGCGCGCAGGCGCGCCGCGTGGCGCAGGCGAAAGTCGGGCTGAACTTGACGGCGCACGACGTGCGCAACGGTCAGTTGCTGCCCGCCCTGCGCGCCGTCACGACCGATGCGCGCGTGCAGGAGAACGCGCAGCGCCTCGCGGCGGATTTGGCGGCGCTAGGCGGCAAAGTCCGCGCCGCTGAGCTGCTCGTTGGGCTGGCGGAGCGCCGCGCTTAGTCGCTCAGCCCGTCTTGCGCCCGAATTTCTCCGCCAAGAGGTCGGCGAGGGTCGGCGCGCCGATGATCTGCAGCTCGTAGCGCACGCGCACCAGCGGCTGCGCCACCTTGATCACCCGTCGCAGATCGATGGGCGTGGCGGTCAGCACGAGGTCGGGCGCGCAAGCGGCGATGGTCGCCTCCAGCTCCGCCATTTGCGCCGCGCCGTAGCCCATAGCCGGCAGCAACGCGCCGATGTGCGGGTAGGTCTGGTAGACCTGGCGCAACGAGCCGACGGCGTGCGGACGCGGATCGATCAGCTCGGCGGCGCCGAAGCGCCGCGCCGCCACCACGCCCGCCCCGTAAGCCATCTCGCCGTGAGTCAGCGTCGGACCGTCCTCGATGACCAAGACGCGCTTGCCGCGCACGTGCTCGCCGCCCTCGACGAAGAGCGGCGAGGCAGCCTCGAAGATCGGGGCGCGCGGATTCAGCGCCTGCAAATTCTGGCGGACTGTCTGCACGTCGGCGTAGTTGGCGGTATCGACCTTGTTCAGCACGAAGGCGTCCGCCATGCGCGCGTTCGCCTCGCCGGGATAGTAGGCGAGCTCGTGACCGGGGCGATGCGGATCGGCGATCACGATGTGCAGGTCGGAGGCGAAGAAGGGCAGATCGTTATTGCCGCCGTCCCACAGGATGATATCCGCCTCCTCCTCAGCGCAGGCGAGGATGGCGGCGTAATCCACGCCGGCGAAGACCACGTGACCGTTATCGAGGTGCGGCTCGTACTCCTCGCGCTCCTCGATGGTGGTCTGATGCAGGTCGAGGTCGGTGTGGCTGCCGAAGCGCTGCACGGCTTGCTTGCTCAGATCGCCGTAGGGCATCGGATGGCGCACCACGATGACGCGCCAGCCCAGCTCGCGCAGCGTCCGCGCCACGTAGCGGGTGGCTTGGCTCTTACCGCAGCCGGTGCGCACCGCGCCAACCGAGACGACGGGCTTGCGGCTCTTGAGCTGGGTGCGCCGCGCGCCCAACAAGCCGAAATCGGCGCCCAGCGCCACCACCTGAGCGGCTTTGTGCATCACGTAAGCGTGCGAGACATCGCTGTAGGAGAAATAGACCTGCTCCACGCCCAGCTCGGCGATCAGGCGCGGCAGCTCCGCCTCATCGTAAATCGGGATGCCCTGCGGGTAGCGCGTCCCTGCCAACTCAGGCGGATAGCGCCTGCCCTCGATGCCGGGAATCTGCGTGGCGGTGAAAGCGACCACCTCCACAGCGGGGTTATCGCGGAAGCAGACGTTGAAATTGTGAAAGTCGCGCCCTGCGGCGCCCATGATCAGGATTTTGGTCGGACTCATGTACTCTCAGCCCTTGTGCGGCAAATTTTTGCCCTCAAGCCTAGCCCAGCGCGCCCAAGTTGGCAAACAAAGGCTCGTCCTGCCGCCCGACCCTTGAAAGATCGGGCGCGGCTGTGCTATACTGCGCGCTCGTAAGTTCCAAATCAGCCCTGCCCCGATGCGGCGTGTGTGTCCGCCCGAATTGTGAGGATGAGCGCTGCAGGCGAGGGGCAAAGGCGGTCTAACACAACAACAGAGGAGTTTCTCAGCTTTATGTCTATCGTCAGCATGAAGGCGCTCTTGGAGACGGGCGTCCACTTCGGGCATCGCGCCAAGAAGTGGGATCCGCGCATGAAGCCGTACATCTTCACTGAGCGCAACGGCATCCACATCCTCGATCTGCAGCAGACTCTCGCCAACCTCGAGGAAGCCTACGAGCGCGTCAAACAGACCGTCGCCGCCGGCAACAAGATTCTCTTCGTCGGCACCAAGCGCCAAGCCCAAGAGACCATCCAGCAAGAGGCGGAGCGCTGCCAGATGCCCTACGTCAATCAGCGCTGGCTGGGCGGCACGCTGACCAATTGGCGCACCATCAAAGCGCGTATTGATCAACTCAAGCGCATGGAAGAAGAGATGGAGCGCGGCGAGGTGGGCTTCTACACTAAGAAAGAGCTGCTCACCCGTGAGCGCACCGTCGAAAAGCTGCGTGTGCGCTTGGGCGGTCTGCGCCACATGACGCGCCTGCCCAGCTTGCTCTTCGTCGTAGATGTGCGCCGCGAACACACCGCCGTCAAAGAGGCGAACATTCTGGGCATCCCGATCATCGCCCTCGTGGATACCAACTGCGATCCGACCCAAATTGATTACGTGATCCCTGCCAACGACGACGCCATCCGCGCTATCAAGCTGCTCACCAGCAAAATCGCCGACGCCGCCCTTGAAGGTCACGCCATTCGCGGCAAGACCGATGACGAGGGCACGGCGGAGACCTTCAGCGGCAGGGCTGCGGCGGAGACGCCACTCGACGATGAGACGGACGATCTAGATAACAGCGCTTTCTTGGGCGCCTCGACCCTAGCGACGCTCCGCAGCAGCAGCTTTGAGGATGAAGAAGAAGACTGAGGAGACACATCTGTGGCTGAAATAAGCGCACAACTCGTCAAGCAGCTGCGCGAGCTGACCGGCGCGGGCTTCAACGAATGCCGCAACGCCCTCGCCGAGAGCAACGGCGACCTTGAGAAAGCCGCTGAGCATCTGCGCAAGAAAGGCGCGGCGACCGCCGCCAAAAAGTCCGGGCGCGCCGCTAACGATGGCATCATCCAGACCTACACCCATCACAACGGGCGCATGGGCGTGATGGTGGAAGTCAATAGCGAGACCGACTTTGTGGCGCGCAACGAGCAGTTCCGCCAATTCGCCAAAGATTTGACGCTGCACATCGCCAACGCCGCGCCGCGCTACCTGCGCCGCGAGGATATCCCCGCGGAGGTGATCGAAAAAGAGCGCCAAATCCAGCTGGAGCGCACCCTTGCCGAAGGCAAGAGCGAGGCGGTCGCCGCCAAGATCGTCGAGGGGCGCATGAACAAATGGTACGAAGAGATGGTGCTGATGGAGCAGCCGTGGTTCTTCGATGACTCGAAGAAAGTTGCCGACGTGCTGACCGACCTGATCGCCGAGATCAAAGAGAATATCGTGGTGCGGCGCTTCGCCCGTTTTGCGCTGGGCGAAGATGGCGCGGCTGAAACGTCTCAGTGAGCGCGGCACAGCGCACCTCACTTGAGCGTGGCTGAGGGGATCAGGTCGGCGACCTGATCCCTTTTTCATGACGCAGCAAGCACGCAGAAAGAAAGTAGGTATAGGCATGAGCAATTCAGAGAGAGCGCCGCGCTACAAGCGCATTCTGCTCAAGCTGAGCGGCGAGGCGCTCAGCGGGGCGGGCGGCACGGGCATCGATCCCGATCAAGCCGCTTTTATGGCGCGGCGCGTCAAGGCGGTGCATTGCTTGGGCGTGCAAGTTGGGATCGTGATCGGCGCCGGCAACCTGTGGCGCGGCAAGATCGGCGTGGAGCGCGGCATGGATCAATCCACCGCCGATTACATGGGCATGATCGGCACGGTCATGAACGCCCTCGCCCTGCAAGACGCCCTCGAACGCGAGGGCATCACCACCCGCGTCCAGACCGCCATCGAGATGAACAAGGTCGCCGAGCCGTACATCCGCCTGCGCGCCATCCGCCACTTGGAGAAAGGGCGCGTGGTCGTCATCAGCGGCGGCACGGGCAACCCATACTTCACAACTGATACCGCCGCTGCCCTGCGCGCCATGGAGATCGACGCTGAGGTGCTCATCAAAGCCACCAAAGTCGATGGCATTTACGATAGCGACCCCAAGAAAAATCCTAAGGCGCAGCGCTACGATAGGCTGACCTACCAAGAGGCAATCGAGCGGCGGCTCGCCGTCATGGATATGACCGCTTTCACGCTGTGCATGGATAACAACTTGCCGATCCTCGTGCTGGACTTCTGGCAGGAGGGCATGTTGGAGGCGGCTGTGATGGGCGAGGCGGTCGGGACGTTGGTCACGGGGTGAGGGGGCGCTCGCCGATGCAGAGCATCTCAGTGCGCATCGGCGAGCGGGCGACTCAGCTGCCTTGCACAGCGGCGAGGGCGCGCGGCGCGCTCTCCTGCGGGCTGACGGGGTTCTGTACGTCGACGATCACGCCGTTCTCATCGATGACGAAGTGGCTGCGTTGCGTGCCGGTGAAAGTGCGCCCGTCGGGATAAGTTTTCGTGCCGTAGCTCTGCCACGCTTTGGAGAGGCTGAAGTCGCTATCGACGATCAGGTGGAAAGGCAGCTGGAGCGCCTCGCGAAAGCGCCGATGGCTCTCCACGTCGTCCGGGCTGACGCCCAGCACCACGGCGTTCGCCGCCTCGAACTGGGCGTAGTGATCGCGGAAGGCGCAGGCTTGCATCTCGCAGCCGCTGGTGAAGTCTTTCGGGTAGAAGTACAGCACGACTTTCTTGCCGCGCAAGTCCGAGAGCTTGATCGGCTTGCCTTCGTCGGTCAGCGCCTCAAAATCGGGCGCCACCTCGCCAACGTTGGGCATTGGGTATCCTCCTGAGTGGGAAAAGTACGCTGCTTGCCTCTCTGATCCTAGTCTGCCCGCCCCGACTTGCCAAGTTCGCTCAATGTTCTCTCAAAATCGCCTGTGCCAGATAGACTTATGCTACACTTAACATATGCTGCGATATCCGTCACCCATAAGGACACTCGCCCATGGCTGTCATCGTGATTATTGAGGATAACGTCCAGAGCGGTAGATTGGTGGCTAAGTTGCTGGAGGAAGCCGGTCATCAAGTCGTGCTGACCGAGACGGGCGAGGATGGCTTGATGACCATCTTCGAGACGACGCCCGATCTGGTGCTGATCGACCTCGGCTTGCCCGATATCGACGGGCAGACCGTGATCGCGTTGCTTCAGCAGCAGCCTGAACTCGCTCACACGCGCCTGATCGCCTTCACAGCTTGGCCCGAGACAACTGCCTACAACATGGCGCGCGCCTACGGCTGCCACGGCGTGATCGTCAAGCCGATTGATACGCGCCGCTTCGCTGCGCAGGTTGAGGCGTTCCTCTCGCCGCCCGAAGCGCTCCCTCAAACGCCCACAGGATCGACGCATGACGACTCAACCGACCGAAATACCGCCGAGTAAAGCCGTCGCCGCCCTCGCCAGCCAGTACACCTTCGAGCAGCTGGCAGATATCTACAACCAAGCCCGCGTAGATTACATCGTGCCGATGCCGATGAACGCCAAGCGCATGGCGGAGTACGTCCACGACTACGATGTTGATCTAGATGCCTCCGCCGTGGCGCTCAACGGCGAGGGGCTGGAGCTGGGCGTGTGTATGCTGGGCGTGCGTGCGGAGCGGGCGTGGATCACGCGCTTGGGCGTCATCCCGGAGCGGCGCGGCAAGCACATCGGGCAGTTCCTGACCGAACTGATGCTGGCGAACGCTCAGCAACTCGGCGCGCGGCGCGTCCAGCTGGAGGTGATCAAGGGCAACGAGCCCGCCACGCGCCTGTTCTACAAACTTGGCTTCGAGCCCATCCGCGACTTGATGGTGGTGCGCCGCCCGCCCGGTCTGCCCGATTCGGCGCTCTATCGCGCCGATGTGCGCGTCGAGTCGCTCGATGACAAACAGATCGCCGCTCTGCTGGACGAGTACGAACGGACGCAGCAATCAGCTTGGACGGAAGAGGCAGCCTCGCTGCGCAATTGCAGCCCCTTGCGCGGCATCCGCGCCACCCTGCCCAACGCTCAGAGCGCGTGGCTGATCTTTCAGCGCCTGCCCTTCCAACTGACCCATTTCGCCTTCGGCGGCGCGCTCAGCGAGCCGTTGCTGCAAGCGCTGCTCTATCACCTGCACGCGACGCACCGAGCGCAAGATACCAAAGTCGAGAATATCCCGCTCGATCACCCGGCGTGGCAAGTCATGCAGCGCTTCGGCTACTTGGAGGTGTTCCAACGCATGGAGATGTACCGCTATCTGTAGCTGCGCTATACTGTTTGCCACTGAGCCGACTCATCTAGCACGGAGCGAGTGCCTATGACCGAATCCCGCGAGACTTATCACGTCGAAGTGGCAGGACTCAGCCGTGAGCTGCCCCTCTTCGAAGTGGCGCAAGGCGTGCGCATCGCCATCGTGAACATCCTCGGCGATGTCGAGCTGGTCAAGCGCGCCGCCTACGAATTGGCGCTCAAACTCGCCGAGCGTAACCCGGAAGTCCTCGTCACGGCGGAGACCAAGAGCATCCCACTCGTTTACGAGCTCTCCGCCCGCATGGACGTGCCCTACGTGGTGCTGCGCAAAGCCTACAAGCCCTACATGGGCAACGCTTTGGAGTCCGAGACGCTCTCGATCACGACCGGCGCGCTGCAGAAGCTCTACCTTGACGAGAAAGACCTGCGCCTGATCAACGGGCGGCACGTGGCAATCGTCGACGACGTGATCAGCACCGGCAGCACTCTGCAGGGCATCCGTTTGATCGTCGAGAAGGCGGGCGGCGTGGTCGTGGCGCAAGCCGCCATCTTCACCGAGGGCGACCGCGCCAAATGGACGGACGTCATCGCGCTCGGACACCTGCCCGTCTTTCTGAGCGAAGGCGGCGATGGTGCCTGAGCGCGCCGTCCTCGCCTGTTACGCCCATCCCGATGACGAACAGGGCGTGACGGGCTTTCTGCATCGTTGCGTCCAGCAGGGGATGCGCGTCGGCATCCTGTGCGCCACGCGCGGCGAGGTCGGCGAGATCGCCGATCCCGCCCTCGCCACGCCAGAGACGCTCGGCGCGGTGCGCGAACAGGAGCTGCGCCGCGCTGCCGCCGTGATCGGCGTGCAGGACGTCTTCTTCCTCGATTACCGCGATTCGGGCATGGCGGGCAGCCCTGAGAACGCCGATCCGCGCGCTTTCATCAACGCCCCGCCCGATGAAGCAATCGGGCGCATCGTGGCGATCATCCGCGCCTTCAAACCGACTTTGCTGATCACCTTTGACGAGAGCGGCGGCTATGGGCATCCCGATCACCTCGCCATTTGCCGCTGGACGACCGAAGCCTTCCACGCCGCCGGCGATCCGAGCCGCTATCCGCAGGCGGGCGCGCCTTTTGCCCCTGCGCGGCTGTACTACGCCTCCATCAGCCGCGCCGTGATCAAGCAGCTCGCCGAGTTTTTGGCGCAGCAGGGCATCCCCTCGCCCTTCCGCAACGTCGATCCCGATCAGATGGGCTTGGCGGAGGAGCGCATCACTCACACGGTCTATGTGCCAGAGTACGTAGACTTGAAGCGGCGCTCGCTGGAGGAACATCGCACGCAACTCTCGCCGAACGCGCCGTTGAGCGCCCTGCCAGAGGAGCTGTGGCGGGCTTTCCGCAGCGTGGAGCGCTACGCGCTGGTGGCGGGCGTGCCGTTGCCCGTCGGCGCGCCTGAAGACGACCTGTTCGCCGGCTTGTAGCTCAGGGCAGGCGCGCCAACTCTTCGCGGGCTATTTCGCTGCCCAGATCGGCTGCGCGCGTCAAGTCCTCGCGGGCGGCGGCGGGGTTGCCGCCCTCGCGGAAGAGGATGCCGCGCCAGAAGAAGTACTCAGCCCGTTCGCTGTTCAGCTCGATGGCGCGCGTGTAATCGCCCAGCGCGATATCCAGCAGCCCCTTGCTGTGATAGGCGCGCGCGCGCCCGAAGTAGTAGTCGGGGACGTTGCCGATCAGCTCGATGGCGCGCGTGTGATCGGCGATGGCGCGGTCGAAGTCGCCGCTGGCGGTGTACGCCATGCCGCGCCAATGGCGGTAATCGGGGTTATTCGGGTTCAGGCGGATGGCTTGATCGTAATCGGCGATGGCGGCGGGCTGATCTTGCTGGAAGGCGTAGGCGGCGCCGCGCCAGAAGTAGTAATCCGCCACGTCGGGCGCCAGCTCGATGGCGCGCGTATAATCTGCCAGCGCCGCCGCGTGATTGTCCGTCCATGAGTGGGCGCGTCCGCGCCAATGCACGTACTCCGCCTTTTCGGGCGCCAGCGCGACGGCCGTGTTGAAGTCGGCGAGGGAGAGCGCCGCATTGCGCTCAAAATTCAGGACTCCGCGCTGAAAGTAGGCTTCTGCCAGCGTGGGATCGCGCTCGATGGCGGCGGTGAGGTCGGCGAGGGCTTCCTCGCGCCTGCCGCGCGCGCTGTGGGCGATGCCGCGCGCGAGGAAATCGGCGGCGCTCTGCGGCACAGCTGTGAAGATCGCCTCATCCGCCGCCCCGCTCTGTGAGTCGCCCTCTGGCTGGGCGGGCGGGCTCTGGACGGCGGTGGGCGGCTGAGGGGTCTCGGTGGCGGGCGCTTGGGGGCTGCTTTGGCAGCTACTCAGCAGGATGGCGGCGCACAAGGCGATCAACAGGCTACGGCTCACTTCAGATGCTCCTGCGCGAGGAAAATCGCGCTGATGGTCTTGGCGTCGGCGATCTCGCCGCGCCTGATGCGGGCGAGGACTTCGCCGAGGGGCAGGCGGACGATCTCAAGCAGTTCATCGTCGTCGGCATCGAGGCGCGAAGGCACCAGATCGCTGGCGAGGTACAGGTGGATGAACTCCGTGGTGTAGCCGGGCGCCACGAAGACTCCGCCGATCTTCTGCAGCTTGTTGGGACGGTAGCCGATCTCCTCTTGCAGCTCGCGCACGGCGCACACATCGGGCGATTCGCCGACCTCCAGCGTGCCAGCTGGCACCTCCAGCAGGACGCGCCCCGCCGCGTAGCGAAATTGCCGCACGAGGATGATGCGCCGTTCGGCATCCAGCGGCACGATGGCGACGGCGCCGCTGTGCCGCACGATCTCGCGGCGGGTGGTGTTGCCGTTAGGCAGCTTGACGGTATCGAGGTACAGATGCACGACCTTGCCGTCGTAGATCAGTTGGCTGTGCAGCTGCTCTTCGGTCAGGCGGGCGTTCGGATCGGTCGGTTGGCTCATTGGCTGAATGCTCCTATGCTGGGCGCGGCATAGGGCGAGCCGATGGCTGCCCTATGCCCAAGACTGGCGCAATGCACAAGGCGGCGCGCTCACGGGATCAACAGACGCTGCCCGACGAAGATCAAGTTGACGTTGCGGATGCGGTTGATCTCAGCCAATCGGCTGACCGTCGTGCCGAAGCGCAGCGAGAGGCGGAACAGGTTATCGCCCCGTTGCACCGTGTACTCGCGCAAGCCGCCAACGACGGGCATCTCGGTCGGTGGGACGGCGGGCGGCGGCGGCGCGAACTCGATGGCGCAGTTGGGGATGAGCAAGCGCTGTCCGACTCGGATCAAGTCCACGTTGAGGATGCCGTTGGCGCGGGCGAGGGCGCGCACAGTCGTGCCGAAGCGCAGAGCGATGCGGATCAGGCGGTCATTGGGCACGACGGTATAGAAGCAGCGGTCGTCCAAGATGCCGCCGGCGCCATCGCCCGCCACGCCGACGGGCGTGCCGAGCGGCGGGATCGCGGTCACGGGCAGGGGCGTGGCGACGAGGGGCGGCGGCGCTGCAACCGTGCCGAGCGCAGCGCTGGTGGCGGTGGCGTTGGCGGCGGCGGTCGCCGTGACGATGGCGATGATCTCAGTCGCCTGCGCATCGAGCGTCGCTTGTGTTTCGGGCGTCGGGAAGACCTGAGCGACCTCCGTGGGCGGCGGGAGGGTTGGGATGAAGAGGGTGGGCGAAGGCTCAAGCGGCGGCGGCACGGGCGTCAGAGTTGGCGGCGGTGTAGGCGTCGCCGTCGGAATGGGCGTCGCCGTTGGGAGCGGCGTGGGCGTCTCGGTCAGCACCAGCGGGAGGGTGAAGGGCGTCTCGGTGGGGCTGGGCGGCGGCAGAGTCGGGATGAAGAGCGTGGGCAGCGGCGTCTCGGTCGGCGTGGCAGTGGAGGTCTCCGTCGGCGTCTCGGTCGGCGTGGCAGTCGGCGTAGGCGTCTCGGTGGGCGAGGGCGTGAAGGTGGCTAGGAAGAAGACCTCAGTGGGCGAGGGCGTAGCGCTGGGCGTGCGCGTCGGAGTCGGTTGTCGGGGCAGGGTAGCCGTGGGCGGGAATAGCTCTGAGGTGGCAGGCGGCGGCTCGGCGCTCTCAGTCGAGAGGATCGCCACGGCTGTCTCCTCAGTGGGGATGATAATCGGATTGAGAATATTGCTGACCTCGGTCGGTTGCAAGGCGGAGCCAATCGGCTGGAAACAGCCGCTGAGCATCAGGGCTAAACCGATCCACAAGGCGGCGAAGGTCAGGTGTTGAAACGCAGAATGCCGCATAAATGCCTCCTGTGCGTGTGCGCCAGATCGGCTCGGTCGGGCGCGCCGAGCATTACAGCCGCCCTAAGTCTATCACTGCTCAGCAAAGCGGGCAACTAGGGCTGCGCCGCCGAGCGATCCCAGTTGGGATCGAGGAAGCGCTGAATCTCGACCAGATAGCCCGCCGGATCGCGCAGGAAGCAGTGATAGATGCCATAGGTGGCGTTGAGCTTGGGCGGCTGCTCAAACGCGATGCCCCGCGCGCTCAGATAGGCGTACCACGCATCGACCTCAGGGCTGAGCAAGGTGACGATCACGCCCGTTTTAGGCGCGCTATCGATGCCCTCGCGCTGGCACAGCCCCAAGTAGCTCTGCGCGGCGAGGCGATAAATGCGGCACGTGCCTTGATCGAGGGCGAGCGGCAAGCCCAGCAGCTCGCCGTAGAACTGCGCAGCCGCCTCCAGCTGCGGCACGTACAGAAAGGTGATGTGTTCGCCAAGCGGCGGACGGTTCATCCCGAATGCCTCCTGATAGGGTTTCAGTCCGCCAACTATAGCGCAAGGGCGCTCCGCAAGCACCTCGCAGAGCGTTAAACTGAGCTTAAATGCCCGTTAACGCAATTTCCCGTAGAAGTCTGCCATACTTATGCGAGAAATGAACAGATAGCTGTGCGCGAGGCACAGAAGGCGGGCATGTGGGAACACGCACAAGCTTTTTGAACTTCATCGAGGGGCTTTTGGGCAAGCGGCGACCCTCCGCCGCCGACTTAGCGCGCATGACCGGGCAGTATCAGCCGCCCACCAGCGATCTGCCCATCTCGGTGACCGACTTGGCGTTGCAGCTGGCGGGGCAAGCCGATGTCAAGCTGCTCTTGCGGCAGGCGGGCGAATGGCTGCTCGAACGGGCGGGCGTGGAATGCGTCGTCATCTACCTGCACGAGCCCGCCGCTAACCGCCTCGCTAAACCCGTTTGCTTTGGCGTCTCGCTGCCCAACTTGCCTGAGGCGATCAAGCTGGGCTACTCGATCTACGGCGAGGTGGCGATGGGACGACGCCCCTACTACATCGAGCTGGTGGAGCGCGAAAAACGCCTGACGCCCGTCCCGCAAGGCACGCAGAGCGCCTACATCCTGCCGCTGACCCATGAGAATGCGCTCTTGGGCGTGCTGGGCTTGTACGCCGCGCGCCCGTCGGCGCTCTCCGAGCCGTCGCGCGCCGCCATCGACCGCGTCGCGGCACTGATCGGCGCCACGCTCTCGACCGCCTACCGCCTCAGCGAGAGCCAACAGGCAATCGCGCGCTTCGATAGCTTCCAGCGCCTTGCCCAAGACCTGACCACGCGCCTCTCCAGCGGTGAATTGCTCCAGCGCATTGTCGAAGCCGCCCGCGAAATCCTAGACGCCCAGATGAGCATCCTGCTGGACGTGAACTTCGAGACGGGCGTGCTGCGCCCGATGGCGTGGTCGGGCATCGATCACGAGACGGCGCAGCTGATCTACTCGCGCTTCAAAGAAGACCTGAAAGGCTTGGTGGCTTGGGCGCGCCTGCCCGCCCGCACGCCGGATATGCGCGCCGATCAGCGCACCTCGCTCGCCACGCAAGCCATCGTCGCCGGCATGGTCTCGGAGCTGGCGGTGCCCGTCCTGTACTACGAGGAACTCTATGGCATCCTCGCCGTCGAGACGGATACCTACCGCAACTTCAGCGATGAAGAGATCGATCTGCTGCAATCATTGGCGGCGCACGCCGGCATTGCGCTGCGCAACGCGCGCCTCTTCGAGCAGCTTGAAGAGCGCAACGCCGAGCTACAAAAAGCTAACGCCGCGCTAGAAATCTCGCGCCAGCAGGCAGAAAATGCCCGCGCCGCCGCCGTGCAAGCCAACCGCCTCAAGACCGAGTTCATCAACAACATGAGTCACGAGCTGCGCACGCCCCTCAACGCCATCATCAACTTCACGCGCCTCGTCATGGACGGGCACGCCGGCGCCGTGACCGAACAGCAGCGCAACTATTTGAGCTTCGTGCATGAGGGCGGGCAGCATCTGCTCGGTCTGATCAACGATATCCTCGATCTCGCCAAGATCGAGGCGGGCAAGATGGAGCTGCGCCGCGAACCGACGCCCCTAGAGCCGCTGCTCAAGGGCGTCATGTCCACCCTGATCGGCTTGACCAAAGATAAGGGCATCGCCCTGAACCGCGAGTTCGACGACGACTTGCCCGTCCTCAACATCGATGGGCGGCGCATTCGCCAAGTGTTGCTGAACCTGATCAGCAACGCCGCCAAGTTCACGGCGCAAGGCAGCATCACCCTACGGGCGACGCGACAAGGCGATCAGGTCATCTTCTCGGTGCGCGATACCGGCGTCGGCATCAAGCCGGAAGATTTGCCCAAGATTTTCGAGGAATTCAAGCAGATCGATAACGCCCTGCAGGAGACCGCCAGCGGCACCGGTCTGGGGATGCCCATCAGCCGCCGCTTTGTGCAGCTGCACGGCGGCGATATGTGGGTGGAGAGCCAGCTGGGCGTCGGCACGACCGTCTCCTTCAGCCTGCCCATCACCTGAGCAACTCTTCGGCGTGGAGACGCGCTGCATCTATGAACGACAATGCCCACGTGAACATCCTGCTGGTGGAAGACGAACCGCTCAACACCACGCTGACAATCGCCATGCTGAACATGCTGGGCATTCAGCGCGTCCACGCTTTTGCCTCTTGGAAGCAATTAGAGAGCTGCCTCGATGACCTGCCGCCCATCCACCTCGCCCTGCTGGACTTGCGCCTGCCCGGCAACCAAGACGGCTACTACATCCTCAAGCGGCTGCGCGCCGACCCGCGCTTCGCCCACACGCCCATCGCCGCTATGACCGCCCAAGTCATGCCCGATGACGTCAAACGCGCCGAAGAAGCCGGCTTCAACGGCTTCTTGGCGAAGCCGCTCAACTTCGACCGCTTTCCGCAGAACATTCAGCGCCTGTTACACGGTGAATACGTCTGGGATGCGTTTTAGCCGACCACACGCCACAGAGAGCAACGTCTACCGATGAACGACTTGATCGCCAAGTACTTGCAACTATCACAGGAGTCGCCGATCATGACCGATTCGCCCGCCGAAACACCCCGTTATGAACATCGCGCCCTGCTGCTCGACGACGACGATGCCAATCGAATGCTCTTGAGCGTCGCCTTCGATATGGCGAACTTGCCCTTCACGGAAGCGCAAACGGGCGAGCAAGCGCTGCAGCTCTATCAGACGGGGCGCTTCGCCTTCGCCTTCCTCGATATCGATCTGCCCGATATCAGCGGCATCGAGGTGGCGCGGCGCATCCGCGCGCAGGATCAGGGCATCGCTCTAATCATGTGCAGCGCCAACGACGATCCGCTCACCCTCTCCGAAGCCGTCGCCGTCGATTGCGACCTGTTCTTCATCAAGCCCTTCCAGCTCGATACGCTCCTGAACACAGTCAAGGTGCTGGATCGGGCGGCGCTGCGCGCCAATCCGCGCATCTTGATCGTCGATAACACGCAGCGTCCGCGCTGGGAAGCCCGTCTGAGCAGCCCGCCCAGCGCCTGAGCGTAGCCTGAGCGCACAGCCCGCGTCTTGTGAGCTCGGCGCGGTCTGCGCTATACTGCAAAAGTGCAGGCTAATCGGGAGGCTCAGGGCTGTGAAAGCACGTTGGCTGGTGCGCTTGGCGCTCGTGATGGTTGGTTTGGCGCTCGTGGCGGGCGCGCTGGGCGTGTTCATCTTTCAGCGGCTGGCGGTCAGCGATCAAGATCGCGTCATCCGCTATTTGCCGTTCCTCTCGCCCTTGCGCGCCACCGAGATTCCTTTCCGCATCCCGACGCCCCTCGCCACCGCCCCCTTCGATCTGGATAGCCTCCTGACGCCCGACGCGCCGCCGACCGCCACGCCGCTGAGCGCCGTGCTGCGCGTCGGCTTTCAGATCACGCCCACGCCTGCGCCGCTCTTGCCGCCTTTGCCCGTCCGTCACCGTCTGCAGGGCGCCCAGTGGGAGCCGCAGAAGTTCAACAACTGCGGACCCGCCAATCTGGTGCAGGCGATGCGCTTCTACGGCTGGACAGACCCTCAAGAGGTGGTGGCGGGCGCCCTCAAGCCCAATCAGCAGGATAAAAACGTCAGCCCGCACGAGCTGGCAGATTACGTCAACAGCCGCACCAACGGCTACCTGCGCGCCATCGTGCGCACGGGCGGCGATATGACCCTCGTGCGCCATCTGGTGGCGAACAACTTCATGGTCTTGCTGGAGACGGGCTTCTACGACCCCGACACGCCTCAGCAGGGCTGGATCGGTCACTACCTGACCATCATCGCCTACGACGACGGGCTGGGCAGGCTCTTCAAGCTGGATACCTATAAAGGCGAGACCAACGAGCGCTACGAGGTGCTAGACGAGCTGTGGAGTCACTTCAACCGAGTCTACATCGTGGTCTACAAGGCGGCGCGCGAGCCTGAACTGCGGGCGATCTTGGGCGATCACTGGGATGAGGACTACAATCGGCGCTACACCCTCGACCGCGCCCGCGAAGCCGCCGCCGCCCAGCCGAACAATCCCTTCGCGTGGTTCAATCTGGGCAGCAGCTTCACGGCGCTCGGACGCTACCTCGAGGCAGCCCTCGCCTTCGACCGCGCCTTCAGCCTGCCCGATCCGATCCCTTTCCGCCTGTTGTGGTATCAGTTCGCGCCCTTCGAGGCGTACTACCGCAGCGGCAATTACTGGCAGGTCATCGCGCTGGCTGAGTCGGTCATCGAGAGCGCCAAAGGCTACGTCGAGGAGGCGTTCTACTATCGCGGCATCGCGCGGGCGGGCTTGGGCATGTGGCAGGAGGCTTACGCCGATATCGCCGCCGCCGTACGGTTCAATCCGAACTTTTCGGCGGCGGTGCGCGCTATGAACCTCGTGCGCGGCGGACAGTTGCCTTAGCGCTACTCGGCGAGGGCGGCATCCAGCTCGAACTCATCCACGCCGGCGAGCGCCCGCGAGATGATGCAGTTCTTCTTGGCGTCCTCAGCGACCTCCGTGAAGGTGGCGAGGTCGAGCCCGTCCGCCTTGCCGCGCGTGATCAGCTTGATCTTGGTGATCTTGCGCCCGCCCTCAACTTGGCTCAGCACGCAGACGGCGGTGGTGGTCACTTGCACGTTTTGATACTCTTTGCGCCCCAGCACGGCGGCGATGTTCATGGTGAAGCAGCCTGCCTCAGCTGCGGCGATCAGCTCTTCGGGATTGGTGCCAGCGCCCTGCTCGAAGCGGGTGACGAAGGTGTAGGGCGCGTTGTTCAGAGTCCCGCTCTGCGTGCTGAGGTGACCTGTGCCTTCACGAAGCGTGCCGCTCCAAGCGGCGGTGGCGCTGCGCTCGATGTCGCTCATCCTGTGACTCTCCTTCTTGGGGAAGCTCTCCAGACTGAATTATCGCCACGACGCCGCGCTTTTGCCAAGCAAAGGCGACTTGCGGCATAATGGCGCCACCTTTGAACAGTTGAGGCATCCCATGACCACTTGGCGCGTAGAGCTGCACAGCCACACCCTGTACTCGCTCGATAGTCTGACCCGCCTTGAGGCGTTTTTGCGGGCTTGCGAGGCGCGCGGGCTGGATAAAGTCGCCGTGACAGACCACAACACGGCGGAGGGCGCCCTCAAATTGGCGCGCATGGCGCCGCAGCGCATCATCGTGGGCGAGGAGATCATGACTAGCGAAGGCGAGCTGCTGGCGTACTTCGTCCAAGAGAGCGTGCCGCCTTTCCTCTCGCCCGAAGCCACCATCGAGCGCCTGCGCGCACAAGGGGCTTTCATCAGCGTCTCGCACCCCTTTGATCGGCTGCGCAAGGGCGCCTGGGCGGAGGCGAATCTGCGGCGCATCCTGCCGCTGGTGGACGCCATCGAGGGCTTCAACGCGCGCTGCCTGTTCCCCGCCGATAACGGCAAGGCGCTCGCCTTTGCGCGGGCGCACGGCAAGCCCTACACCGTCGGCTCGGATGCGCACGCCCCCTATGAGCTTGGGCGCGCCGTGCTGCACATGCCGCCCTTCAGCGATGCTGAATCTTTCGGGCGCGCGCTGGCTCAGGCGCAGCCCGATGAGCGCCTCAGCCCGTTTTGGGTGCATTTCTACAGCAAATACGCTAAGTGGGCGCGCAAACTGGGCGTGGCGAAGCCGCCCGATGCCGTTCTGTACTCCTAGCGCGCCGCCCGCTTGCTCAAAATGGCGCTTAAACGCATAATGGATGCCACTCCCGTAAGGCGCTCTGTGCGCTTAGAATATTTGCAAAGGAGTTTAGAGTTATGACAGACGCTGCACAGCCTCCCGTCAACACTGCTGAGTTGTACATGCCCTCGCCTGAGGTGGTGGAGCAAGCCATCGTCAAAGACTACGACGCGCTCTACCGCCGCGCTGCCGAAGACCCCGAATCTTTCTGGGCGGAGCAAGCCGAGACGCTCGAATGGTTCAGGCGCTGGGATAAAGTCCTAGAGACTGCGCGCGCGCCGTTCTATCAGTGGTTCGTGGGCGGCAAGATCAACATCGCCCATAACGCCCTCGATCGGCACATCAAGACGTGGCGCAAGAACAAGATCGCGCTGATCTGGGAGGGCGAGGCGGGCGATACGCGCACCTATAGCTACTACCGCCTCTGGCAGGAGGTCAACAAGTTCGGCAATGTGCTGCGCTCGCTGGGCGTGCGCAAGGGCGACCGCGTCACGATCTACATGGGGCGCGTGCCAGAGCTGATGATCGCCATGCTCGCCTGCGCCAAGATCGGGGCAGTTCACAGCGTGGTCTATGGCGGCTTCTCGGAGCAGGCGCTCGCCGACCGCATCGAAGACGCCCAGAGCCGCGTCCTCGTCACGCAGGACGGCGCGTGGCTGCGCGGGCAGATCGTCGAACTCAAGAAGATCGCCGATGAGGCAGTGCGGCGCTCGCCGGTCGTTGAGCACGTGGTCGTGCTGAAACGCACCGGTCACGAGGTGGCGATGGAGCCCGACCGCGATTACTGGTGGCACGACCTGATGGCGTTGCCCATCGCCAGCACCAAGTGCGAGACCGAAGTCATGGACGCTGAAGACCCGCTCTTCATCCTCTACACCAGCGGCACGACCGGCAAGCCGAAAGGCATTCTGCACACGCACGGCGGCTATGCGGTTTACGTCAGCACGACCCTGCGCTACGTCTTCGATCTGAAAGATGAAGACCGTTGGTGGTGCGCCGCCGATCCGGGCTGGATCACCGGTCACAGCTATATCGTCTACGCCCCGACCATCCTCGGCGCCACCAGCTTCATGTACGAGGGCGCTCCGACGCATCCCTATCCCAACCGCTGGTGGAAATTGGTCGAATATTACGGCATCACGGTCATGTACACCGCCCCGACCGCCATCCGCGGCTTGATGCGCTTCGGGGCGGCGTGGCCCAACCGTCACGACCTCTCCTCGCTGCGGCTGCTCGGCTCAGTCGGCGAGCCGATCAATCCCGAAGCGTGGAAGTGGTTCTACGAGGTGATCGGCAAGAAGCGCTGCCCGATCATGGATACGTGGTGGCAGACCGAGACGGGCGGCTTCATGATCGCGCCGCTGCCGATCACGCCGCTCAAGCCCGGCAGCGCCACCCGCCCTTTGCCCGGCATCATCGCCGATGTGGTCGATGAGGAGGGCAACAGCGTGCCGCCCGGTCAGGATGGCTTGCTGGTCATCAAGCAGCCGTGGCCGGGCATGTTGCGCACCATCTTCGGCGATGCCGAGCGCTACATCCGCCAATATTGGAGCAAGTTCGCCGAGAAGGGCTGGTATCTGACGGGCGACTCGGCGCGCAAAGATGAGGACGGCTACATCTGGATCATCGGGCGCATCGACGACGTGATCAAGGTCAGCGGCTATCGGCTCGGCACGGCGGAGGTCGAGTCGGGCTTGGTCAGCCACCCCGCTGTGGCGGAGGCGGCTGCCATCGGCTTGCCCGACGAGCTGAAAGGCAACATCATCTACGCCTACTGCATCCTGCGGCAGGGCTACGAGGCATCGCCCGCCCTTGAGGAGGCGCTCAAAAATCACGTCCGCCACGAGGTCGGTCCGATTGCCGTCCCCGCCAAGATCGAGTTCGTCAGCGCCCTGCCCAAGACGCGTAGCGGCAAGATCATGCGCCGCGTGTTGAAGGCGCGCGCGCTCGGTCAGCCGGAGGGCGATCTGAGCACGTTAGAGGAGTAAACCCCCCGCCCTGTGCTGTCGCGCCCCAGCGCCGACGGCACAGGGCGTCATTCGGTGCGCCGTTGAGGCGACACAAGACGCCCAAGCCAGCGCAGCAATAAACCAAAGACCGAACTCGGCTCGCGCTCGCCCTTGCGCAGCTCTTGCAGTCGGCGCTCACGACCGAGCAAGAGGTGTTGAACATCTCTTTGCCCGCTCTCGGCTAAGTCGCGGATGCTGCTCAAAGTCTCATTGTAACCTTCCAAAAAATAAGTCGGCAGTTGAGAGTTGGGCGGCAAGGTGGGCTGTCCGCGCTCGAACCATTCGTTCAACAAGCGCCGTGTCGTCTCAGGATGCCCATTGAGTTCCTCCTGCCACACGACGAGCTGATCGAGCACGCGCAGCGTCGTATCCAGAGCAGCGAAGAAGCGCTCTGGCGTCCAGCCAACTGGGAGCAAACGCCGTCGCAGGGCACTTTCGAGCAAGAGCTGCGAGATTGAATCGAAGCCCTCCCTTTGAAGTTTATCGATGAAGTCGTTGCGCACTTTGACGCGCTCTTGCTCTTCTAACGCGGAGAGCATTTCGCTGAGCGAGTCGACCACCCACGTCTGAAAAGCGCTGCGTTCGGGCGCGCGACGCAACGGATGCCTCGCCGATTCGACTGCCCGATCAACATTGGGCTTTTCAGCGTATAGGTCAGCAGCCGTATCCCGAAGACAGCCCGCGAAGACACGTTGGGCGTTGGCGATCACACTCGGATGGTTGGGATGTTTCTGAAGCAGGTTAGTATACCAATTCTGCAAGCCGCTCAGCCGTTTTCTATCTTGAAGAGCTCGCTCAAGGGCGTTGGGCGGCTCTTGCCGCGTCGCAAGTCCGCTGGCGACTGAAGAGACGAGGCTCGGCACTTGATACCACTCTTCATCGGTCAGCTCAGTCAGCAGCGCAAAGTCGACGCGTTCGCACGGATCGGCATCCTGGGCGACGGGCTTGGCGCTCCGCAGAGCTTCCCACAGGCGCGGCAGCCCGCTCTGGCGATAGGGCTTGTAAGCCATCAGAAGTTGCTTGATGAATTGACAGGCGGTCTCTGCTTGTGAAATGCCCTGTTGAATGAAGAGAGTTGCGCGTGGATTGCCGCTGGCGATCAGCCACGCTGTCAACTGCAGGTGCGGCGCCGAGAGCGGGGCGATCAGATGACGTTGATCGGCGAGTTGGCTCAGGATGATATAAGCGATCTGAGGCTGCTGCTGCTCGGTGAGGTCTCTGAGCGCGTAGAAATAGGTCAGATCGCGCTCACACGGCTCAGTCTGCCTGAGCAGGAGCGCGAGACTCGCCTCGGTCAGCAGCGGCTGAAAACTCTGGCGCTTCAGGCACAGCAGAGCGAGCTTGTAAAAGGCGAGCGTTGCATCCGCTGAGAAGTGCGCACGCGCAGCCAATCCGAGATCGCCTTGTTGGCTGGCGGGTTTCAAAGCGAGAGCGAGGTCGGTTGGCAAGGCGCGCAGCCAGTTTTCGTTCAGAGTCGAATCCAACTCAGCCGTTGAGCGTTCTCGCAAGCTCCAGCGCAGCGTCTCCAGCACCTCAGCGCGGTCGCCGCCGTGCTGCCCGATGGCGTCTTCTTGAATTTTCAGGAGCTCGAGGGCAGTCTGCTCATCTAGCACGAAGCCGGTGCGGTCGGCGCTCTCACGGTAGAGTCGATTGAAGAATTGGTGGGCTTTGGCGTATTCACCGCGCCTCAAGAGCTGACTCAAGTGCGTCCGAGCTGCTTTGCGCAGCATAGCTTGCCAAACGTCGTCTTGCAACAGGGCTTGTGCCGTCGGCAGCTGCCACCAAGCGCGGCACAGCTCAAAAGTCGCCTCAGGCTGCTCTAGCGCGCCATTTTTAAGCCATTTGAGGGCTACCTCCGCCAACGCAGGGCGCTCCAACGCCGCGGCGCTGTGCTCGATCACCTCAGGGGGATATGGAGGGCGGGTGTACGCGCTGAAGGCGAGGCGCAAGCCCTCTTGATAGAGGCGCGGCAGGTCAGCCTCCGGCAGCGACTTATCCTTGTTGATCAGTTTGAGCAGACGGGCTGCAGAGGGGCTTTTCTCTTGCTCGATCCACTCGTCGAGGGCGAGGAGCGTGTAGTAAGTTGCCTTCAGGAAATCTGACTGAAAACGCTTCAGATTGAAGCGCTGCAACTCGATGGTGCGTTGGCGGTAGCGCTCGCCGAATTCACGGAAAGCCTCCTCGCCGTCACGATAAGCTTGCAGAGCGTGCCTGAAGTAAGGCGCAGGCTCGCCTTCGACGGCGAAAGCGCCGTCGGGGTAGTCAAAGAGGCGCTCGCCTTGCTCAGGCGCTTGATAGTCTTCCCAGAGGAACTTGAAGTGTGCAAAGCAGCCGCGCGAGCTGATGACGCGCGTGGCGAAAGTACAAGCGAAGCGCAGCGGCGGCGGCAAGAGCGCCATCAAGGCGAGGGCGAAGTCGAGGCGCTGGGCGGTGTCGCGCGGCAAGCCTCTGAGGCAGACCGCGCCCTTGCCATCGAAGAGGCTCTGCAGGAGCATGGGCAGAGCGCGCCCTTCAGGAAACCAACGGCTCAGCGCGCGGTAGCTCAGCGCTTGGACGTCGAGCTGATCTCTGGCTGCCAGGCGCATCTCCGGCAGGCTATCTTGTGAGGCGCGCAGCGCTTGAATCGCGGCGTAGTCTTTGATGGGGCGCAAGCGCTCTCGGAGCGGTTTGAGATCGCCGTTGAGGGCGAAGGTGGCTTCCAGTGGGAGCAGGATGTGCTGGCGAATCTCGGCGAGATGCTGATCGCCGCGCAGCTGCTGCAGGCGCGTGAAGCACAAGACCTCGCCGATCCAGACGCTACCGATGCCTTCGAAATCTGAGGCGGCGCGCCATAGATCGGGCGACTCGCTCGCGCCGCCCAGCGTTGCCCGACTGAGGCAGTGCTGCGTCCAATCTTGAGCGCCCTGACTGCCTGCGATGAAGCCGTAGCCGCTGGTGCGGTTGGGATTGCCTGTGAATAAATAGGCGACGGGGTATTCAGCAGGCATACTGCTCTCACTTTCTATGCCTAGAGCCAGTAGGGATGATGTTGGGGCAGGGCAATCCGCTCTTTCAGGATGGTCTGGTTGGTCAGACGTTCTTGGTACTTCTTGATCAAGCCGCGCCGCGTTTTGCGCTGTTCGCTATAGCGATCCGCTTCAATTTTATCGAACAGCCACATCAGCGGATACAGCACGCCAATCGTCCACCAGTTATCGCCTGTGGCGCGCATCCGCCAGCCCGTGGATGTCTGTTCGACGTTCGGCTGCCAGCCGATGTGCGGATCGCGGTACCAGCCCGTGGCGGAGGTGATGAAAATCTTGAAGCGCTCTTGAGCTTTAGCCCCGTTGCCCCCGAAATAGTTCGAGAGGTAATCGTAGGTATCCTTGCCGACGATCTCCTTGAAACGCTCTCGAGGCTCGTTCTCAGTTCGGTTCATTTCATCAACCTCTTTAGGCGTCAGAACTTGATAGGTCTCTTCGGGGTTGGTGTAGACGCGATCAGCCTGAGTGAGGCAGATGGCGAGATACGGCTTCCAGTGGTACTTTTCTCGAGCGAGTTCAAGGAAAGTTTCGATCAGGCTGCGATAGGAAGCAGTCGTGCCGTCCTGATAGCGAACAGACGCCTGTGCGTCGCTCATGTTGATGACCATGATCACGCCGCGCGCGCGCCGAACGCGCTCCCAGTAGGTGTTTTGATAATTGGAGCGCGGATGGGTTTCCTCGCCAGCGGCATCCATCAGCAGCAAGCGATGAAAACGCCCCCACAAACCTGTTCGCTCTCTATCGCGCAAGCCGACGGAAAAGCTACGCGAAGTCATCACAGCTGCATCGCCAACGCGCGTCGGCTGAGGCAATATGCCACGACTGAGATCGGCAACTTCGCGCCCTAAGAACTCTCGTGCGCTGTCATCAGTGGGGAAAACATCGTAGAACAGTCTGTCATCTTTATTTGTGGCGCGCATCTTGAGCATGTACAGCATCGTCGCCAGCAACGTCGTCTTGCCCGAGCCGGGCGGACCCCAAGGCACAATGTCGGGCTGCTCGCCCAGATCAACATCTCTAGTGCCAGCCGATGGCGCTGGCGGGACAGGTGGCGGCGGCACAGGCGGACGCGGTTCGGGATCGGCGAAGGGATCAGGGTGACTCATCTTCAGCTCTCCTCAGTTCCAGCAGTAGGCGTCAGGTGGTGGGCGCGCAGCGCGCGCAGCAGAGCGCCTAGCGCGCCCTTGTACGCGAAGCCGTTGACAAACAACTGCCCATCGGGCAAGATGCGCACCTCAAGACTGTTGGCGCGTTTGGCTGTGAACGTGTGCGCCAGCGGCGCGTAGCGCGGCGTGAGCAAGATCAGGCGCTGATTATCCGAGCCGAGCCACGGCAACTGATCGGTGTAGCGCGACTGAATGAACGGTCCGTCGGCTAAGAGATCGGTCACCGCCAAGAGCGCCTCCCAGTCGGCATTGTTGGCTGCCTTCAGCTGCTCATAGGTGTAGCCTGTGAAGGTCATGACCGAGAGCCCTGCCGCGCGCAGGCGCTCGCCCAAGGCTGCCAGCGCCGCCGCTTGGCTGAACGGCTCGCCGCCCAGAAAAGTGACCCCTTCGATATCTGCAACGGCGAGGATGCGCGCGGCAAGGTCAGCAACTGAGACCCACTCGCGGTCTTCGAACGCCCACGTATGCGGATTGATGCAGCCCGGGCAGTGGATCGGGCAGCCTTGCACCCACAAGGCAGCCCGCCAGCCCGGACCTTCACAGGCGGTGCGCGCCACAAAGTGGGCGAGGTTCAGGTGCGTGCGCGGATCAGGCATAGTTGACCGCTCCCGAAGGCAAGCCGTTGATCTGCGCGCGCAGCTGCATGATGCGCGCCTCCAGCTGGGCGCGATCCTCGGCGTAGTGCTGCATCTGGGGTGGCAGGAAGCGT
The DNA here is from genome assembly GCA_938005675.1 of uncultured Anaerolineae bacterium. GTDB lineage: Bacteria > Chloroflexota > Anaerolineae > Aggregatilineales > UBA2796 > CP2-2F. The sequence goes on along the minus strand of CALKXH010000015.1, from coordinate 19,354 downwards.
CGGTCGTTCACCTCGCGGATCGCCAACAACGTCATCAGCTCGTACTGGTCGGCGTTGCGGCTGCGGATGAAGTTATCGATTGTCTCGCGCAAGATGTTGTGCGTCAGGTTCTCAGCGCCGCCCGCCGCGCTGACCGCTCGCGTCACGACCAGCTCGACCTCGGCGCCGGTGTAGCCCTCGCAACGGGTCACCAAATCCTGCAGCCTGAGCTGAGGCAGGCGCTCGCGCGGGAACTTGAAGTTGCGGCACAGCACGGTCTCGAAGATCGGCACGAGATCGTCGGGCTGCGGCACGAGGAAGGGAATCTGGCTATCGAAGCGACCGGGACGGCGCATGGCGTCGTCGATCAGGTCGGGGCGGTTGGAGGCGCCGATCCACAGCACGCGCCCGCGCAGGGTGCTATCGCTCATGAACTGCAAAAGTTGCCCGAACAGCCGTCGATCCACGCCGCCGTCGCCGCCGTCGCCGCGCTTGCCCTCCGCCTGATCGAGTTCATCCACAAAGACGACGACCGGCTGCATGGCGCGGATCAGATCGAGGGCGCGCTTCATGTTGCGCTCCGACTGCCCGACCCACATCTCGCGGATGTTGCCCAGCTTGACGAAGTTGACGCCGCTCTGCGCCGCCATGACCTCAGCCGCCAGGGTCTTGCCCGTGCCGGGCGGTCCGAGGAAGAGCAAGCCGCTGGGCGTGGTCGGCGCGCTGCGCTTGAGCAGCTCCACCACGCTCTTCAGGTAGGCTTTGACGCCCGCCAAGCCGCCCAGATCGTCCCAAGTGCGCTTGGGCTCCATCACCTCCAACAAGCCGCTGCTCTCGGTCTGCAGCACCACTTTCTTGCGCTCTTGGACGAGGCTGCTGCTCACTGGGACGGCTTCTTCGCGCGCGCGCAGCACCAGATCGCGGATCATGTTGCGATTCAAGCCGGCGGTCAGGCGCGCGAGGTGGCGGAAAGCCTCAAGGGGCGAGTCGGGCTGCTCGTCTTCAAAGCGGATGCAGTGTGGCGCGCTGGGATCGGTCAGCAGCTCGGCGTAGAGGAAGGAGATGTATTTGAGGCGCGCGCGGTCGTCAGGCATCGGGATGGTGATATCCTCGATGCGCGAGGTGGCGCGCAGCAAGTAGGGCGAGACCTCGGCGGCGCTCTGGGCGATCAGCAGGATCAGGTGGCGCGCCGCCTCCAGACGGCGATCAGCCGCCCAGCGCTGGAAGGTCTCGATCTGGATCAGCTCAGGCGGGTTCTGCTGAGTCAGATCGGTGGGCGGCGTGACCTTTTCGGCGAAGTCGAAGATCAGCACGTTATTGGGCGGGGTGGGCGGCGGCTGAGGATAGTGGCGCATCAGGCGCTCTAAGGCGGCGAGGGCGGCGGGCGGATCGTACAAGAAGCGCCCACTCTGATTCAAAGCGGCGAGGTAATCCCGATCTGTGACGCCCAGCGCGCTCAGAATATCGCGCATCTTGACGCCGATGTTGTCTTGCAGCTCAGTGTAGCGCTGTTCAGCCGTCGTGATGCCCTGCGAGCGGTTGTAGAAGACCACTTGAGCAGCTTGCTCGTAGCAGCGCCATAGGTATTCGGTCAGCGGCAGGTGCCCGAAGCGCGGATCGAAGACCACATCGGTGACGTTGAAGGAGAGTAAGAAGACGTGGGCAACGCGCGCGTTGAACTTGCTGTGCAGGCGCGGCAACCATTCGGGATCGGCTTGTGCCAACAGCCCTTCCTTGATCCAGAACGGCACCAGCCAACGCGCGGCGGGTTGGTTGCGCAGGCGACCTAGCAAATCCGAGAGCCAAGCGGGCGCCTCAGGCGCATCCAGCCACATCGGACGCGGCTTCTGCTCGCTCAGTTGGCGTCGGAAGGTCTCCGCCAAGCCTGAGCCATCTTCAAAAGGCGCGAACCAATCGCGCAAGTTGACATCCAGCCAAGCTGGCAACATGGTCAATCCTCTCCGCTAGGCGCGCGCCCGACCGCCGCGCACGCGCTCCCAATTGGGCTTGTCCGAGTCGTCAAGGCGCTCGGCGGCGGGCTGCAGACGAACGCCTTGCGCCTCCATATCCTGATTGACGCTGCTGAGCAGGGGCTGGCAGGCGGTTTGCCCATACATATCGGTCAAGTCCACAAAGAGCGCCACGCGATCATCCTGTTGGGGCGTGAGCTGAGCGAACGCCTCTTGGTCGGCATCCGTGGCGAAGCGGATCAAGTAGCTCTCGCCCTCCTGCTCGACGGCTTGCACCTCCAGCTGGGCGAAGGCGCTGAAGGATTGACTGAGCGCCTGAAAGACGGCATAGCTGTGCGTATCCATGCGCTCGATGGAGGCGATGCGGCGCTCCAGAGACTCCAGCTGGGCTTGCGCCTGCTGGTAAGCGTCCTCTTGGCGGGCGATGTTGATGGCGAGGGCATCGAGCTGGGCTCGCAACTCAGCCTCGATGCCCGTCATGCGCGCGGCGTGATCGGCTTGGGCGGCTGCCATTTGCTGGCTCAACTCGCGCTGTTGGCGTTCCAGTTGGGCTTGAAGCTCGGCGCGCTGCTGCGCCAGCTGAGCGAGACGCTCGCGCTCGGCGGCGAGGCGGCGGGCGCGCTCTTCCGCTTCGCGGCGTTGGCGCTCCAACTCGCGCTGCCGCTGCTCCTCAAGGCGGCGTTGACGCTCGGCTTCGCGCCGCTGTGCAGTGACATAGCTGTATCCGACGCTCATTGGGCTGACTCCTCTCTAGGCTTGGCTCTCCAGACTTTGGCGATGGGCGCGCAGTTAGTTCAGGCGCTTTTGACGCTCGTTGGCAAGCTGCGCCGCCAGACGCTCGCGGTGTTGCCTGAGGCGCTCAGGATCGCTCCATTGGCTCAGGGCATTGTCGCGGCGCGCTCGCAAGTTGGTGTTCTGCTCATTGATGTGGCGGATGGTGGCGTTGATCTCATCAATACGCCCTTGCTCAAGCTGGCTGATGGCGCTGCTGATCTGCTCGCGGCGCTCAGTCAAGCGCTCGATCTCAGCCGCGCTCGGATCGTTCCGTTCGTACTGCTGTTGAATCCTTCTCAGGCGCTTGATCTGATCTTGAGTCGTCTTGAGGGCTTGCTCAACGGTGCGCTGCTGGGCGTTCAGGTCGGCGCGACCAGCCTCGACGTTCTGGAGCAGGGCATTGACTTGCTCCACTGCCTCGCCAACCTCGCCGCTCAGGTTCTGTTCGCGGCGCAGCTGTTGGAGCTGATTGCGAACGGTGCGCATGTGCTCAGCCGAGAGGCGAATGCCGCCTTTGAGCGCCTCCTGCTGCGCTGTGAGCATTCGCTCCGTCTCGCTCAGGGCGGCGATGGCGGTGTGAAAGGCAACTGCCTGCGCTCCGAAGACGCCGCGCTGTTGGATCAAGGTGTTGATCTGCTCGTCAAGGGCAGCGCGCTGTGTCTGGAGGGCTTGGGCGTGCGCTTGAGCGTCGCTCAGGAAGCCGTTGACGTCGCCCAAGCGCTTAGGCGGGCGTACGCCGCCGGGGACGACCCCGCTGATCAGTTCAGCCATCTGACGCAGCCGCCCTAGCAAGTCACTCTGAGTGCGCTCAAGGGCGCTGAGCGCGTTGAGCGCCTCCAGCCAGTCGCGCAGGGGCGCGAAATCGGCATCCAACGGCACGGCTTGCTGGAGGGCTTGGCGCAAGTTGGCGTCGCGGGGCAGCGCGCGCAGCAGATCGCCGCGCACAAAGTGCGGATCAGGCACTGCCCGCCATGCTTGCAGGATGCTCTCTCGCCGCTCAGGCTGCTCGATGACGCTCTCGATCAGGGCGTCCGTGGCGATGTCATTCAGATCGAAGAGGGCGTGCGTGGCGATCAGCGTGACGAGGCGCGTCGCGTCGGCATATTGCAAATATCCCTTGAGCCCGTCGCGGATGAGTTCAAGCAGGCAGCGGCTGTTGGCGTAGGGCAGGAAGCGCTCCAGTGCGTAGATCGCCGCCGCGTGGATGCCTTCGGCATCAGGCTTGCGCAGCGCCTCAGCCAAGCGGTGTGCCAAGGGCTCATCGTAGCTGGTCTCTTCAGCGCGGATATCGCCGAGCGCTCTGAAGAGCGCAGCTTGCGCTGCCCCGTAACGCTCTGTGCGTTCAACGAATGTCATCAGCACGCCCTGCAGCTGCGGATTTTGACACAGCGAGGCGGCGCGCGCAGCGCTCTGGGCGTTCTCCACCACGTCGCGCTCATTCAGCGCGGCTTGGCACCACGCCTGAAGGGGCTGCGCCAAGCTGTACAGCCACCGCCGCAGGCGCTGGGGCGCGTCGGAGCGGGGCGGGTGCGCGACGTTGCTCAGGTGCTCAGCGCAATCGAGCAGTGCATTCAGCAAGGTGCGGCGCATGGCAAAGCCGAAGCTAGTGCGGTTGATCAGGTCGTTGAAAAGCCGCGCCGTATGGCTTTGCAAGTTTTCGAGCTGGAAGCGCCTGATCAAGGCGGCGAGCTCTCCGATCAAGTGGCTGCGCGCCCTGTCATCGAGGGCAGCGCGATGCGTTTGCGGCAAGAGCAATTCAAAGGCTTCGTCGGGCGGCATCCGTCGGGCGATGGTTTGCACTGCAGCTCGCCATTCGGGCGATTGCCAGTCACTTTCGAGCGCTTCGCGCAGCTTCTCCTTATTCAATACGTCTCTGTTTCCATCGCCGCCCCGATTTGTGCTTTGGAGCAGGCTGCTCCATTCGGGGCGCTCAAATAACTCATCGACGTAAGGCTGCCCCCTCGCTCTTTCGTAGACTAAGTTGGCGAAAGCTTGAGCTTGATCGCCGAATTGAGATGGACTGAAGATGTTCATCAGCAGGGCGCGGCAAATTTGATCGAGTGTGTTCACATGGATGCCTTCCAAGAAGCGCAGGACGCTTTCGCGCTCGGCGCTGAGCGGACTGCTGAGCGCATCCAAGATCGGCGCGGAGTGCCACTGCCACTGCGCTGCGACCTTATAAGCCTCACAGGCGTTGCGATTGGGCTCGCTCTCTCTGAGGCAGGCGAGCGCCTCCAGCACGCCGATTTGGTCGTTTTGGGCAGCCTCTCGAAGCTTCTGATGCGAAAAAGGTCTCTTGTTCAGCCGAATATGGTGGCGCTCAAGGCATTTCATTTGGCAGCTATCGAAGAGCGCCAAGAAGCCCTCGCCGCGTCCCAGCCACAGCGTGCGCTCGGCGCCTTGCTTGGTGAAGTGATCGTGACGGATAGTCGCCACGCGCCGCCCTGCGTCGGCTCGCATATCCGGATCGTCGCTGAACTGGACGTGCAAATGTCTTGGTACGTCTCCATCCAGTTTCAGAACGATTTTGCCGCGCCAATTTCGCCAAGTTGCCACGCGCAGCATGATCATTCTCCGTTCTGCCATGCCAGCCAAACCAGCCGACCGCGCGGGTCGTCGGGGGCGGGCGCTGTGTAGAACGCTCGCTCAGCCAGATCGAGCCGCGCTAACTGATTTTCAGCGCTCAAGTAGACTGCTTGTTGCGCGTCCGCCCAGCTGAAGAAGCTCTGCCGAAGCACCCGTCGCGCGATAGGCTGAGCGGCTGTATAGAGGCGCGGCTGGGCGGTCAGATCGAGCCAGTAGAGTTGCCTGACGTTGCTTTGCTCGGCTACGAAGGTGGCGTACTTGCCTTGCGGAGCGGTGCGCAAGTCGCTGAGCCGTCCTTCGAGGGCGAGCGGCGCGCTGAAGATCGCTTCGGCGCTGTCCGCAGCGCGGACTTCTACGCGCTTTTGAGCGCCTTCCTCGATCAGGTAGAGCAAGTGCGAGTTATCCAGCCAGTCCACCCAAGCTACGTTCAGGCTGTAGGCATCTGAGCAGGTGGCGATCTGAGTGTCGCTCGGCGTGCTTGTGAGCGTTGCCAACTTGACCGACCGCCTATTGCCAAGCTGTGCGAGCAGCACGACGGATGTCTCGTCGGGCGACCACGATAAATCCAGAAGCTCAGCCTGTGCCAGATTGCACGCGCTGAGATCGAGCCTTTGAGCATAAGACTGACCGAATAGAGGATAAATGCCGAGATAGCCCCCACCGTGATCGAGCAGCAGCTGCCTGCCCGACGGCGACAAGCGCATTGGTCTCATGCTGAAGCGAGCAATTTCGTTGATTTGGTAAAGCCGACCGTCGAAGTATCCCAAATAAGCGCGCTCGTTAGCTACTACGCGCCATTGCGACTCTTGAAAGACCTGCACATCGACCGTGCGAGCAGTCAGGGACTCAGTCGCCGTGCAAGCAGAGTCGGCGAGGCGCTCAACAACTGGCTGGCTGAGACACGCGGCAAGGCGCTGCTCCTGAGCAACGGCGAGCAAGGCAACTACGATCGCAAGCGCTGCCAGCACGCCTGAGGCAAGCTTCAGACGTCTGAACTTCAAGTACTCGATTTCAAAAGGGCGGTACAGCCAGCCAATGCGCGTACTGCAGTACAAGCAGCGCTTGAGCGGACGTTCTTCTCTTTCGGTGAACGCCTCGGACATTTCAAAGGGCGCGCCACAGGCACGACAAGACCGAGGGCGATCCTTACGACTTTCGCGCCACCAAGCGATGTATTCTGGAAGATACAAAAGATCAGCGGCTAAGCCGAGAATGTACTTGATTACGCCTGCCACAGAGACTTGCATCCTTATGCGACTACTCGCCTACTTCTAACCACTATAAAATATAAAGTTGCTTAAGTCAAGCAAACTGCCTTAGCTTTCGGCTTTACCTCGTCTATGTAAAAGTCGATTGTGCCCAATTTTGCTTAATCAAAGGCTCTTCGAAAAAATTTCACAAAGCTTAGCGAAAACTAAAGGCTGGCTCTTGTACAGCGACTTCGCTATGCGCCCTCAGCCTCTTCACGCCACAAAATTGCCTTGAGCAAGGCTTACGCTATATACTATAGCATCGTGAAAGCCCAAAACAAACCAGCCAAAGGGCGACTTCAGCACGCTGGAAAGGTGGCGCGAGGTCGTCTCGCCCATTGAAAGAGCATTTGGAAAGTGCTATGCGCCGTATTCTGCTGCTGCTGAGCGCCGCTGCGCTCCTGAGTGTGCCGATGAACAGCTCACAAGCTCAGGATGAGGTCGAGCGGCTGCTCGCCGCCATGCCCCTTGAGGTGCGCGTCGGACAGCTGTTCATGGTCAGCTTCTTCGGCGAGGGGCTGAACGATGCCAGCCGCGCCTTCATGCGTCAAATGACGCCCGGCGGCGTGGGCGTCTTCGCCTCCAACGGCGTCTCGCCCGCCGCCGTGACGCGCTCTACCAATGCGTGGCAGGCGTTGGCGACTCAGATCGGGGCGGGCGTGCCGCTCTTGATCGCCACCGATCAGGAGGGCGGCACGGTTCAGCGCCTCAACGACGGCTTCACAGCCTTCCCGTGGGGCGCAGCCCTCAGCGCCATGCCCTTCGAGCAGACCGCCCAAGTCGCCCTGATGACCGCTGCCGAGCTGCGCGCCGTCGGCGTGAACATGAACTTCGCGCCCGTCGCCGATCTGTATCATCCCGACGGGCGCTTCATGAGCAAGCGCGTCTGGGGGCACGATCCTGAGCGCGTCGGCGCTTCGGTTGCCGCTTACGTGCGCGCCTTGCAGGCGGGCGGCGTGATCGCCACCCTCAAGCACTTTCCCGGTCACGGCTCGGCAGCCGACTCGCACCTCGCCTTGCCGACCGTGTCGCTGACGCGCGCCCAGATCGAGCGCGAGCTGATCCCCTTCCGCTTCGGCATCGCCGCCGACGCCGAGATGGTCATGGTGGCGCATTTGAGCGTGCCAAGCCTCGATCCGACGCCGAACTTGCCCGCCACGCTCTCCAAGCCGATTGTGAGCGAGCTGCTGCGCAGCGAACTCGGCTTCAAGGGCGTGATCATCAGCGACGCGATGGACATGGGCGGCGTGCGACAGAATTTCACGCCCGCTGAGGCGGCGGTGCGCGCCGTGCAAGCCGGCGTGGATATGCTGGCGACCGGTCCGAACTTGCCGCTCAGCGATCAGCTGAGCATGAAAGAGGCGATCCTCGCGGCGGTGCGGCGCGGCGACATCGCGCCCGCCCAGATCGAGGAGTCGGTGCGGCGCATCCTGCGCTTGAAGGCGAAATATGGCTTGCTGAGCTGGCAGCCGCTCGATCCCTTCAGCGCCGCTGAGCGCGCCCAGATCGCCCAGCATCGCGCCGCCCTTGAGTCGATCTACTTGCGCACCGTCTCAATCGCCCGCCCGACCGATCTGCTGCCGCTCGATCCCAGCCGCCAACGGATCGGGCTGATCTATCCCGGCGCCTACAGCTCGCTGCCGAACGTCTGCGGCGTTTACGGCGCGCCGACGCGCCGACTGGCTTACTCGCTCACGCCCACCGACGCCGAACTCGCCATCGCCGCTGAGATCGACGCCCAAGTCGACGTCGCCGTCATCTTCACCTTCAACCTAGATGAGTATCCGCGCCAAGCGCGCCTCGTCAACACGTTCACGCCCCAAAAGACCGTCGTGGTGGCGCTGCAAAGCCCTTACGATGCCCTGCGCGGCATCCAGCCCGCAGGCTACCTGACCGTCTTCAACCCCTATCCAGAGGCGCTGCGCGCCGCCTGCGCCATCTTGTACGGCGCTTTCCCGCCCAAAGGCACGTTCAGCTTGCCCTGAGCTTTAGAGCAGGCTGAGCGTCGCTTGCCAGCGGCGCGCTTGTGCGCTAAGGTGAAGGCGAGTCTCTCAAAAGATCGGCGCGATGGCACAGAAGCGCTCCCTGAATTGGATCGGATACACCTACAGCCGCTTTGATCGCCTCGACCTCGGCGTCGGACTCACCATCCTCGCCTTGCTGGGCGCGATTCTGCTCACATTGCTGCGCGGCGATCACGTCGGCATCAGCGTGCGGCGCTTCCTGCCGCAAGGGCTCGCCTCCAGCCAGACCGTCATCCAAATCGCCTTCGATGAGCCGCTCGATCCGCGCAGCGTGGAGGGCAAGCTCAGCCTGACGCCCGAAGCGGCGGGCGCGCTGAGCGTGGTGGGCAATCAGCTCGAATGGCGACCGAACAGCCCGCTCCAGCAGGGGCAGGTCTACACGGTGCGCCTTGAGGCGGGCGTGCGCGCCCAAAGCGGACGGCTGCTTCTAGAGGCGCACGCGTGGCAGTTCCGCGTGCGCGCGCCGCAGGTCGTCTTCATGGCGCCGGTCGATCAGCCCGTCCAGAACCTGTTCCTGATCGATCCGAACCAACCCGACGCGCAGCCGCAACAGCTCACCTTCAGCGAGCTGGGCGTGCTCAGCTACGACGTCCTGCCCGACGGCAGCCGCATCGTCTACAGCGAGCTGGGCGAGCTGCGCACCGCCCACCTGCGCCTCTACGACCTGCGCACCAACAGCGCGCTCACCCTGCTGGAGTGCCGCACCGCCGCCTGTACCACGCCCGCTTGGCGCCCGGATGGCAACGTGGTCGCCTTTGAGCGCTCTGAGCTGAACCTCGATACCGGCGCCGGACCAGGCGCTCCGCGCATCTGGCTGGTGGATGTCAACACGGGCATCTCGCGCCCGCTCTTCGCCGATAATCAGCGGCTGGGCTACTCGCCGCGCTGGTCGCCCGATGGCGCGATCCTCGCCAGCTACGATGCCAACGTCGGCGGCATCGTGCTGTTCGATTTCGAGAACAACCGCGAGCGCCTGATCCGCACGCCGCAAGGCGAGGTCGGGCAGTTCTCGCCCGATGGACGCTGGCTGTTCTTCCCGAAGATCATCCAGCTGGCGGGCACAACCCGCTACGTAGCGCACTTCGTGCTGGTCGATGTGCAGTCGGAGCTGTTGGTGCAGCGCGATCTGATCCCCGATAGCGACCCGAACAACGATGTGGAGCTGGCGTGGCTGCCCGATAGCCGCCGTCTGATCGCCACGCGCCGCCCGCCTGAGATCACGACCATGCAAGGCGCCCAGCTGCACCTGATCGACCTCGAGACGGGCGCCGCCACGCCCCTCGTGACCGACTCGGACTACAGCAGTGGGCAAGTCGCCGTCAGTCCGAGTGGGGAGCAGCTCGCCTTTCAGCGCTTCGCGCTCGGGCAGAGCGGCGCGCGCCCGCAAATCTGGTTTTACGACCTGAACACGAGTGAGCTGCGCTTGCTGGTCAACAATGCGACCTTGCCGCGCTGGTTGCCCTAGCGCGGCGAACTCTTGAAAGGCAGCTATGGACTTCAACACACAGCTCACGCTCTTCAGCACGCGCTTTCTGGGCATCTTCATCGAGGCGGTCTCCTTTCTGCTGCTCGGCACCATCGTCTCAGGCTTGATCGAGGTGTTCGTGCGCAAAGAGGACATCGCCCGCTTCATGCCGCGCCGTCCCTTCGCCGCCATCGCCGCCGGGAGCTTTCTGGGCTTTCTGTTCCCCGTCTGCGAGTGCGGCGTGGTGCCGGTCACGCGCAAGCTCTACCAGAAAGGCTTGCCCGTCTCGGTGGGCGTGGCGTTTTTGCTGGCTGCGCCCGTGATGAATCCGATTGTCTTCGCCAGCACCTACGCCGCTTTCGGCTTCGGTCCGATCCTGATCGGGCGCTTCGCCATCACCTTCATCATGGCGGTGACGGTCGGCTTGCTGTTCAGCTTGGAGCGCAGCCCCGTCAAGCTGCTGCAGCCGCGCGCGCTGATGGCTATGGCGGGCGGATCGGGCAAGATCGCCCCGCAGCTGGACGCGCCGCCGCTGACCTTTGGGCAGGGCTTGCTGCGCGCCGCGCGCGTGGCAACCGACGAATTCTTCGATATGGGGCGCTACCTCGTCATGGGGACGGCGCTCGCTGCCGCCATGCAGACCCTCTTCTCGCAAGAGCAGATTCGGGCCTTGGCGAGCGACCCGTCGATGTCGGCGGTGGCGATGGCGATCATGGCGTTCGTCCTCTCGATCTGCAGCACCACCGACGCGATCCTCGCCCTCTCCTTCGCCAATTTCGGCTTCCCGACGGGATCGCTGCTCACCTTCCTGACTTTCGGTCCGATGGTCGATATCAAGGCGACCTTGATGTACTTGAGCATCTTCAAGCGGCGGCTGGTGATCTACCTCGCCATCCTGCCCTTGTTGATGTCGCTGCTGTTCGGCATTTTCATCAACTTGAACGTGAGGTTTTAGCTCATGCGGACACGCCGATGGTTCCAAGCGGCGCTGATGCTGCTCTTAGGGCTGTATTTGCTGGAGACTCTGCTCACGGGCGAGATCGCCTTCTACATCAACGAGCGCTTCAATTGGCTGGCGGGCTTGGCGGGCTTCACCCTGCTCGCGCTTGGGACGCTCAACGTGATCGCCCTGCTCTCTGAGCCTGAAGGCGACGAGTCGACCTTGCAAGGCGCGCCCGATCTGCTGCCAGCGGCGCGCGGAGTCGCTCACGGCGGCACGGCGCGCTGGTACGTGCTGGCGCTCCTGAGCTTGCCGCTGATCTTGGGCGTCTTTTTGCCCGCGCAGCCGCTGGGCGCCGCCGCCATCAATAACAGCGGGATCGCTTTCTCGCTGAACGTCTCAGGCGGCGATCAAGCTTTCAGCATCGCGCCGACGCAGCGCAACGTGCTGGACTGGGTGCGCGCCTTCAGCAGCTCCACCAACATCGACGAGTTCGGTGGGCAGCCCGCCGACCTGATCGGCTTCGTCTACCGCGACGTACGCTTTGACGAGGCTGCCGAGTTCATGCTGACGCGCTTCACGGTCAGCTGCTGCGTAGCGGATGCCGTCGCCATCGGCGTGATCGTGCGCAGCGAGCAGGCGGGCGGCTTGGCAGCCGATAGTTGGGTGCGCGTTCAGGGCAGGTTCGAGGTGCGCGACTTCCTCGGGCAACGGATGCCGATCCTGATCGCCGAGTCTATCGAGTCGGTCGCCATGCCGGAGCGCCCGTACCTATTCCCTTAGCTCTGATTGAGGTGCTCTAGGCAGACTCGGCGCATCAGCTCGATGGGCGCTTTTTTGCCCGTCCACAGCTCGAAGGCGGCGGCGCCCTGATAGACCAACATGCCCAAGCCGCCGATCGCGCGCAAGCCGCTGCGCTCGGCGTCGCGCATCAGTTTAGTCTGCAGCGGACGGTAGATCGTGTCGTACAGCACGGCGCCTTTCGGAAAGGGCACGCCCTCCCGCCACGGCGAGACGTCCGTGTAAGGGAACATGCCGACCGACGTGGCGTTGATGATCAGCGTTGCCTCGCGGCTGACCTCCGCCAAATCCTCAAGCCCGACCGCTTTGACCTTGCAGCTCTCCCAGCTGGCGCGCAGAAAGTCGACGATTTGGACGGCGCGCTCAAGCGTGCGGTTGACGAAGGCGATCTCCGCGCCGCTGCGCGCCAGCCCCGCCCCGATGGCGCGCGCCGCGCCGCCCGCGCCCAAGATCACCACGCGCGACTCTTCATTGACGCTGACCTGATTGACGGCGAGATCGGTCAGGAAGCCGCTCATATCGGTATTCAAGCCCTCCAGCCGCCCCTGACTGGCATCAATGCGGATGGTGTTGACCGCCCCAGCGATGCTGACCGCCTCTGTGACGCTATCGAGGTGCGGGATGCACGTCACTTTGTGCGGCACGGTCACGTTGGCGCCGCGAAAGCCCAACGCCAAGAGTCCGCGCAACGCCTCGGCGAGGCGCTGCGGCTGCACTAGGAGCGGCACATAACGCCAATTCATGCCCAGCTCGGCGAAGGCGGCGTTGTGCATCTGCGGCGAGAGCGAATGCGCCACCGGATAGCCGATGATGCCCACCAACTGCGTCTGACCGTCAATATGCCCGTTGTGCGTCACAGGGATTGCCTTTCTCGGTAAGCCAGCCACGCTTGGCGCGCTTGGCGCGCCTGCTCCAGCGCAGCGCGCAAGGCGGAGTCGTCCTCAGAAGCCAAAAGCGCTTGCAGACGGGCGATCTGCGCCATGTAGCGCGCCAAAGCGCTCAGCAGCGCCGCCCGATTGCCCGTCACCACGTCGCCCATCATGCTCACCTCGCTGGAGGCGAGCCGCGAGGTATCTCGAAAGCCGCTGGCTGCCAACTGCCACAGCCGCTCATCATCGACTTCGGCGGCGGTCAGCACCAGCGCCGCGCTGAGCAAGTACGGCAAGTGGCTGATGTGCGCCACCGCCTTATCGTGGGCGGCGGCATCTAGCTGCAGCGGCTGCGCCCCGATAGCCCGCACGAGGTCGCTCATGAAGGCGAGCGCCGCCTGCGAGGTGCGCTGCGCTGCGCACAGCACGTACGTGCAGCCGCGATAGAGCGTCGGGTCGGCGGCGCGGGCGCCGCTCAGCTCCTTGCCGCACATCGGATGCCCGCCGACGGCTTGCACGCGCGGCGGCAGCTGATCCATCGCCGCGATGATCGGCGCCTTGACGCTGCCCAAGTCGGTGACCAAAGCGCCCGCCGCCGCCAGCGCGCCCACCTGCGGCAAGAGGCTCAGGATGGCGCGGATGGGAGCAGCCAGCACGATCACATCGGCGTTGTAGAGGCTGTGCAGCGCGCTAGAGAACGTATCGAAGTACGGCGCGCCGCTCGGATCGGGATCGATGCCGTGCAGATGGCGCACCTTGCCGCGCAGCGCCAAAGCCAGCGAGGCGCCCATCAAGCCTGTGCCGATGATGCAGAGATGTGAGTCGCTCAGGGCTTTCATGAGGCGCTATTATAGCGCGCTGCGCCGTTCGTGGCGATCCGAGCGCCTCGTCCTCTCTCTTGACAAGCGCCTGAGCCATGCTAGAGTTGTGCCGTGCGGAAAAGCCCTTCAAGGTGTTATAGGCTGAGGCGCATACTTGCTCAAGTGTGCGACTGACCGCTCTTTGGGCTTAAAGGGAGTGAGGTAAGGGACTGTGCTGAGTTTGAATCTTCCGCACAAGCGCCAGACTGCCGTCGATCAACGGCTGCGCATCGGATTGTTCACCGATAGCTTCCCGCCGATCATCAACGGCGTGAGCGTGGTGCTGAGCAACCTGCACGCCGAGCTGCTGGCACAAGGGCAAGATGCCCATATCTTCACCTTTGGCAACCACGAGAGCGCGCAGCCGAACGTCTGGGTGACGCGCGGCGTGCCGCTGGGCAATAGCCCGTTCTACGGCGCCCTGATGCTGGATCGCCGCTCGACGTCGGTGGCGCAGACGCTCAGCGTCTTCCACGTCAACGATCCCTTCAACATCGCTCACATCGCCTTGCGCATCGCCAAGCGCACACAGCGACCGCTCGTCTTCACCAACCACACCCGCCACGATATCTACCTTGAAGAGCGCTGGTCGAGCGTGCTGCGCCCGATGCTCAAGCTGTACGTCGAGGCGCAAATGAACGCCATCATGCAAGCCAGCGACCTGATCACCGCGCCCTCGCACAGCTCGCTGCGCTGGATGCAACAATTGGCGCCCCATCTGGCAGATCGGATGCGCGTGGTGCACAATGGCGTGCCGTTGCAGCGCTTCGAGCAACTCCCCGCCGACGTCCTGCGCCGTGAGGAGCTGGGCATCGGCGCGGAGGCGACCATCTTCGGTTACGTCGGGCGCGTCTCGCCGGAGAAGAACCTCGAAGTCTTCGCTGAGGCGTTCGTGCGCGCCGTGCGGCAAGGCGCCGACGCGCACTGGGTCGTGGTGGGCGATGGCAGCTCGCGCGCCGAGCTGGAGGCGATCACCGCCCCCGTCTCGCAGCGCGTCCACTTCTTGGGCAGAGTGCCGAACGAGGCATTGCCGCGCTACATCCCGCTCTTCGACGTCTTCGGGATGCCCTCCCTCAGCGATACCAACCCGCTTTCGGTCACCGAGGCGATGGCGTGCCACAAGCCCTTTGTGGGCGTGCGCGCCGATTGGTGGGAGGAATATCCGAATCACCAGCGGGCGGGTATCCTCGCCGAGAACGACCCGTCCGACCTCGCCGCGGCGCTTGTATGGTTCTGCCAGAACGAGGCGGCGCGCCGCGCGATGGGCGATCACGCCCACCAGATCAGCCGCCACTTCGATATCCGCAACATCGCGGCGGAGTGGATCGGGCTTTACAGCGAGCTGGTGGAGCGCAGTCGCCTAACTCAAGCCTCCTAGCCGAGCGCGGCGAGGGTTTGGCTCAGATCGGCGGCGCATTCGGCGTCGCGCTCGCGGGCGAGCGCCGCCTGCAAGGTCGGGCGCGCCGCCCCGCCCGCCAAACGCGCCACAGCCCACGCCGCGCTCGCCCGCACCAACGGACTCTCGCTCTCGATCAGGGCTTGCAGGGCGGGCAGGAGCGTCGCCTCGCCGCTGTTGCCCGCCGCGAGGCAGGCGTTGCGCAGAAGGCGCTCGTGCTTCAGGCGCAAGACGGGCGATCCTGCGAAGAACTCGGCGAATTCGGCGGCGCTCAGGCTCAGCAAGCGCGCGAGGCGCGGCGCGGCGCGCTCTAGATCGGGCGGCTGAAAGGCGGCTTCGGGCGTCGGCTTGGCGAAGCGCGTGAACGGGCAGACCTCCATGCACACATCGCAGCCCATGATCCAATTGCCCAGCAGCGGACGCAGCGGGTGCGGCACGTAGCCCTTGAACTCGATGGTCAGGTAGCTGATGCAGCGCCGCGCATCCAGCACGTAGGGCTGCGGGAAGGCGTCGGTGGGGCAGGCGCGGCGGCAACGTTCGCACGTGCCGCACAGCGTCTCTCGATGCGGCGCGTCGTAGCGGTCGAAGGCGAGGTCGGTCACGATCTCGCCCAGCAGGAAGTAGCTGCCGCGCTTGGGATCGATCAGGACAGTATTCTTGCCGATGAAGCCCAGACCGGCTTGCTGAGCGTGCGAGCGCTCGAGGATCGCGCCGGTATCCACGTAGACGCGATACGCCATCCCACCTGACTCGGCGCGCAGCCACGCCGCCAACTCTTCTAGGCGCGCGCCGAGCACCGTGTGGTAGTCGAGTCCCCAAGCGTAGGCGGCGATGCGCCCGCGCGTCGGATCGGTCAGCACCTCAAGCGGCACGTTGAGGGTGTGGTATGCCAAGCCGACCACGATCAGCGAGCGCGCGCCGGGCAGGATGACGGTCAGGTCGCGGCGGCGCGCCACCCGATCCGCGCGCGCCATGTACGCCATCGTCCCGTGATAGCCCGCCGCGATCCAGCGCAGGTAGGCGTCCAGGCGCGGCGAGGGCAGGGCGGGCGTCACGCCCAGCATGGCGAAGCCGAGTTGCTGAGCGTGCGCCTTCAGGCGCGCCGCCGAGAACGCCGCGCCCATCAGTACATCACGGTGCGCAGCAGAGCGTCCAGCACTTGCAGGGCGTTCAGGTTGCGCACGGTATAGCCGTACTGCAGATTCTCAGGCGTGAAGCGCGCCGCGGCGCCATCGGGCGGCGCTGAGGGATGCAAGCCATCGCTGCTGATGCCGCGATTGGGCAAGCCGAGCAGATTGGCGTGGTAATCCCAGAGCGGCACTTCGTACTGAGCGGCGATGGCGCGGATGACGCTGTTCCACGCCTGCACGCGCTGCTCCTGATTCTCGTCGAAATTCTTGGGTGGGATGGTGCTGAGGACGGGGATCACGCCCATCTCCAGCGAGATTTCCACGATCTGGCGCAGGTGATCGGCGAAGACCTCCGCCGAGCCGCTGCCGCTATCGTTCGAGCCGATCAAGATCAGGGCGATGGCGGGGCGAGTCTGCTTGTACTCGCAAACGAGCGGTATATCCGTCCCGCAAATCTCCGGGTAGGCGAAGCCGGGCGTCAGGAGCTTGTCCGCCGTCCAGCCGCTGGCGGCTGCCAGCGATTGATTGGCGAACGAGTTGCCCGCGCGGGCGTTCGCCTGCGAGAAGAAGGCGATGACGTTGGCGAGGTTGCCGTAGGCGCCCAGCTCGTACTGCCCGAAGCCAATCGGGTACAAGAATTGCGGCGAGGCGGTGATGCTATCGCCAACTTTGGAGAAAACGTTGCGCCGATTGCCCAGTTGCTGCCCGCGCAGATAGATGGCGCGCGTGCGCGAGCTGATGCCCGTCAGCCACGGCGGGACGCTCGCTGTGAAAGCGCTGGTGGGCGTCGGGCTCGCCTCCACAGCCACGCCTTGCACGGGCAGCTGATTGATCCGCTCGGCGGGGAGCGGGCTGAGGTCGGGCAGGCGCATATACAGCGCCGAAACCCAGCCGCGCGTCACGCCGGGCGCCACGATCACTTGCAGCCACTGATTATCCGCCGTGCGCCCGATCACGGTCAGTTGGGCGGCGGGATCGAGGATGGTCAGGATTTCGCCGGCGGTGCCGGGCGTGTTGCGCAGGCGTACGCGATTGCAATCGAGGCATAGCCGCGCGCTGAGCGGCTCTGGCGTCGGCGTGGCGGTCGGCGGAGGCGGCGTGCGGGTCGGGCGCGGCGTGTTGGTAGCCACAGGAATACGCGTGCTGCTCGGAGTCTCGGTGCTTTGCAGCGCTTGAGCGCTCAGCCAGCCGTCAGGTGAGTGAACCAGCCAGCTCAGGCAGACGATCAAAGCGCTGCACAGCAGAAAAATGCGTATGTGCCTCATGGCGGCACATTCCCTCCCGAAAGTCTCTTGAGAATAGGCTGGGCGTTCTGCCCGCCGCCCAACATACCGCAAAAAGTCGTTTTTGGCGATCAAACGCTCGCCCTACGCTCGCGCTACAGGGCGCGGACGCTCTGATCGGCGCGCGGCAAGGCGTGCTACAATAGCTCTAATGCCCTGCGCCGTGAGGAAGTGAAGCCGATGCAGCCCAATCCGCCCTCCCGCTACGATGATCCGCCGACTGCGCGCTCCTACCAAGCGCCGCCGCCTCCGCCGCTCCCCTATCCAATGCGAGCGACGCCGCGCCGTCCGTGGCAGCTGTGGTTGCTGGGCTGCGCCGTCCTGCTCGGCTCGCTGCTCGTCTCGACGCTGTGCGGCGGCTTCGTGGTCGTCAGCGCCATCCTCAACGACTTCGGCGAGCAGGTCGTCGGCAAGTTGGAAGCCGCCCTGCCCAAACAAGAGCAGGCTTTCCAGACGGCGCGCATCCTTGACCGCTACGGGAACGAGCTCTACCAGCTGATCGGCGAGGGGCGGCGCACCAAAGTCCGCCTGAGCGAGATATCGCCCTATCTGATCAAGGCGACCATCGCCGTGGAGGACGCCTCGTTCTACGAGAACATCGGCATCGATGTCTCGGCGATTCTGCGCGCCGGCTTGGGCTACTTCAGCGGCGCCGAGAGCGGCGGCGGCAGCACCATCACCCAACAATTGGTGCGCAACATCGCCTTTGACTATCAGTACCGCACTGAGCGCTCCGCCCGCCGCAAGCTGGAGGAGATCGCCATGGCGGTGGCGCTCACTCAGCGCAAGAGCAAAGACGAAATCCTTGAGATGTACCTCAACACGATCTATTACGGCAACGTCGCCTACGGCATCGAGGCGGCGGCGCAAACCTACTTCGGCAAGCGCGCCGCCGAGCTGAATCTGGCTGAGGCGGCGCTGCTCGCCGGCTTGCCGCAAGCGCCCGCCACGCTCAACCCCTTCGACTCGCGCAGTCTGGACGCCGTCCTAGCGCGGCGGCGCGTCGTGCTGGATTTGATGGTCAAAAGCGGGGCGATCACGCGCGCCGAAGCCGACTCCGCCGCGGCGCAGCCGCTCATCTTCGCCGATCCGAACATCCGCCTCAACGCGCCGCACTTCACCCTCTACGCCGAGCAAGAGGTGCGCGCGCTGCTGCCCGCCCTGAACCTGCCCGACACCTACATCAACTTCGGCGGCTTAACCATCTACACCACGCTCGATCCGCGCCTGCAGGCGCTGGCAGAGCGCGCCGCCGCGACGCAGATCGCCCAGATCAAGGCGGCGCACAACGCCAACAACGCCGCCGTCGTGGTCTTGAAGCCCGCCACGGGCGAGATTCTGGCGATGGTCGGCAGCGTGGATTACCGCGACGACTCAATTGATGGGCGCGTGAACGTCGCCATTGCGCCGCGCCAGCCCGGCAGCGCCATCAAGCCGCTGACCTACGCCGCCGCGATGGAGCGCGGCTTCTCAGCGGGGACGGTCTTGTGGGATGTGGAGACGCACATCGGCGTGCGCGGCAATCCGCTCTACTCGCCCGTCAACTACGACCGCGCCTTTCACGGTCCGGTGCGCGTGCGCGATGCCCTCGCCAACTCCTACAACATCCCCGCCGTGCTGACCCTGCGCCAAATCGGGGTCGAGGCGCTCTTGAGCTTCGCGGCGCGCGTGGGCATCCGCAGCCTAGAGCCCGATCCGTCCCGTTACGGACTCGCGCTGACGTTGGGCGGCGGCGAGGTCACGCCCTTAGAGTTGGCGCGCGCCTACGCCGTCTTCGCCAACGAGGGGCAACTCGTGCCGACTACCGCCATTCTATGCATCACCAACAGCGAGAATGAGATCGTCTACGAGTACGAGGGCGGCTGCGCTGGGCGCGCCCGCGCGAGCGTCACTGAGCGCAGCATCCTGAACGCGGCGAGCGCCAAGCCCGTCCTCGATCCGCGCATCGCCTTCGTCATCAGCGATATCCTCGCCGATAACAACGCGCGCGCGCCGGCGATGGGCGCTCGCTCGCCGCTGCGCACCGA